>DATBFI010000427.1:0-5994 GCA_036558585.1 Chitinophagaceae bacterium | reverse complement strand
CCCAGTTACCGATATGTGCGAGTGCCTGGGCTTGTTTATATAAATCCTGCTGCCTGCTTAATAACAGGTTGAGGGAAACGGTTTCAAGCGCTGTGGTAAACTGGTCAATTTCCTCCATTATATTCCTGTGAATGGCAAATTCATTTGTGTAAAAGGGCAAAAAATCGCGAAATGCCTTTCGGCGTATAAAGCTCACCAGCGTAATATCATCGGCAACAATTGCATCTCTTGAGATCATGGGGATCTCATTATTCAGCCACATTTTTACAGAATGCTCGATCAGTTCTCTTCCCTTATTAGCGGCAAAAAATGTAAGTGAATCTTTTACATTTTGAATCCCTAACCGGATAAGTTGTTCTTCGGTATAGGATTGAAATAACTTCAGCAAAGGCAAGTTGACCTCTCTCGAAAGTTGAAGCAATTTTGCTGCAAACTCCTGTAACTTATGATCAAGTAAAAATCGAGCATAAGCAGGAAAATATTGGAAATTAAATTTCTCGATCCTCGCCATATTTATTATACCATCAGGCACATCATTTATATCCTCTGCTGTATTTACTTCCGTAAACGCCATGAAATAAATTTAAATACTAAAAATAAATTACTCATAAAAAGGTGGAGTATCAAATATAAAGCTTTACCCACACACCACTCTTTGTTATAACCGGCCGGTCCAGTTTAATTATTGATGAAAGCATGAAGCAGGAAGTTATCGCAGAGTTATAGCTTAAAAAAGCGATGTACATTAATAAAATGATTTAAATGCCTCCGTTGAGATATTTAGAAAAAATCTTTTTGTATTCTTCAAATGTGCCCGGTTTTTTTATCCAGTCTTTTGCTCCTATGTCAAATACTATCTTTTCTTTTTCCGAGTAAGTGGCAGCGCTGTAAATATAGATCGGAATATTTTTTAAAAATTCTACCGTTCTTAATTTCCTCAGGCACACAGTGCCGTTTGTATTCGGCATATTCATGTCTAAAAATATAACATCCGGTTTTTGCTCTTTTGCCAGGAAAAATCCTTCTGTACAATTAAGCGCGCTAAGACAGGAAAGATTATTGTTGTATTTATACAGGGCGTGTGAAAATATTTCGTGCTCATCCTTATCATCATCAATGAGCAATACTCTTGTGATCATAAGTTATAAAATTAAAGATTTGAGTTGTAAAATCGCATAAGAGTACGAGGTAAAAACAGGCGATGCTTATTGTACAGGTTGACTTATTAAAAAAATTCTTATTCTATAACAACCCTGTTATTGTTATCTTCAGGTCTTTCAAATATAGCTGCATGACGAAAATTACTGAACAGCCATCTGTACACAGGCATCTTGAGAAAAAATCTATTGAAGAGATCACAGCAGCCATTAATAATGAAGATAAAATGGTTGCCCCGGCAGTTGAAAAATCGCTGCCTCAACTGAATAGACTTATCGCTGCAGTAGTTGATAAACTGAAGCATGGCGGCCGCATGTTCTATCTTGGTGCCGGCAGTGGCGGACGTTTGTCGGTACTGGATGCCATAGAATTACCTACCACTTATGGCATTCCAAAGGGAATAGTGAATGTGATTCTTGCTGGCGGTATTGACCGGTTGGCAGACGCACTGGAGCAAATAGAGGATGACGCAACTGCCGGCTGGCCCTCATTGCAACAGGCAAATATTTCAACCAGCGATATTGTGGTTGGTATTTCGGCAAGCGGTACTACACCTTTTGTGCTGGGTGCTCTTGAAGAATGCCGAAGAAATAATATTACCACTGGTTGCATTGTAAGCAATACAGGTTCACCGATTGCTGCCCTCGCCGATTATCCTGTTGAAGTGATCACCGGGCCTGAATTTATTACAGGCAGTACAAGAATGAAATGCGGCACCGCTCAGAAAATGATCTTTGATATCATCAGCACCACCGCCATGATACAGCTTGGGCGTGTTGAAGACAACAGGATGGTGCATGTATTACTCATTAATAACAAGATCACTGACCGTGCAGTAAAAATGCTGATGGAAAAAGCTCGTATTAATAATTATGATGAAGCGAAGGAAATTTTGCTGCATCACGGAAGTGTAAAAGCAGCACTTGACCATTTGCAGGCAATCAAATAATTTTATCCATCTTTAAACATGGAAACTGTTTCAGCAGTATCAACTGCACATACAGAAAGACCGGTTAATAAGCACAATCGGAACATTTTAATTATCGGGTTGTTGTTCTTTATTTTCGGATTTGTAACATGGCTGGGTTCTGTATTAATTCCTTACTTAAGGATCGCCTGCGAATTATCTTCATTCGAATCATATTTTGTAGCATTCGCATTTTATATTTCTTACACTATAATGGCCATACCTTCTGCATGGGTATTGAAGAAAACAGGATTTAAAAAAGGAATGAGCACAGGTCTGCTCATTATGGCAGCAGGAAGCCTGTTCTTTATTCCCGCCGCGCTCACACGCATGTACCCGTTATTCCTGTTTGGTTTATTTGTGCAGGGTTCAGGCCTGGCAATTTTACAAACTGCTGCAAACCCCTATATCACCATTCTTGGTCCCCGTGAAAGCGCCGCGAAACGCATTAGCGTAATGGGCATTTGCAATGGTATTGCGGGTGTGATCGCCCCGATTATTCTGGGTGCAATAATTTTGAAAGATGCTGATGGTCTTGATAAAAAAATTCTTACGCTAAATCCCCGACAAAAAAATGAAATGCTTGATCAGCTTGCGCATCGCGTAATACTGCCCTATGCGATCATAATGGTGGCACTAATATTGCTTGCATTGCTTGTTTATTTTTCAGGCCTGCCCGAGGTTGAAGAAGATACAGAAGATGAAACTATAACAACTTCCATCACTGGTAAAAAAAGCATTTTTCAATTTCCGCATTTGCTGACCGGTGTGGTGACTATTTTCCTGTATGTTGGCGTTGAAGTAATTGCTGTTGATACGATCACCGGTTATGCTGCATCTCTGAATATACCATTGTCATCTGCAAAATTTTTTGCGAGCTTCACGATTGTAAACATGCTCATCGGCTACATTATTGGTATTATCTCTATTCCAAAATTCATTAAGCAGGAGAATGCGTTGAAGATTTCTGCTGTCGCCGGAATTGTATTTGCAATTGCGGCTTTATGTACAACCGGATATACTTCTATAACATTTGTTGCATTGCTGGGCCTGGCTAATTCACTCATGTGGCCTTCGATCTGGCCGCTTGCAATTGACGGTTTGGGTAAGTTTACAAAAATTGGTTCTTCATTACTCATCATGGCTATCGGAGGTGGTGCGGTGTTACCTCTGCTCTATGGCCGTCTTACTGAAATATTCGATACACACACGGCCTACTTCATTGTATTACCCGGTTATTTTATGATATTATATTTTGCAGTTGCCGGCCATAAACTACGCATAAGTTGAGTTGATTTTTTTTCTGCTCCCCTATAAACACCAGTGTTGTCATCTCTAACCTCATGAGTTGTTGATGACAACACCAGTTGCTAAATAACCCTGCCCTAAGCTTATAACTATTTCCCTGTCTTAACTGCAGTTATGGAAACCGGCATCAATCCATGCGCTTCTTTATGTGTTTGAAGCACGGCGGAAGAATCCGGGGCCTGGGCCAAACACATAACAAGACCAGCTTTTTCGTCTACGAAGTAATTAATAAAGTTCACTCCATACTTTTGCTGAACCTGCAGATCTTTTTGATGAGCTGCAGCTACATCTTCAGCTTTAACCTTTCCCTCGCCAAATTCATGTACATCGAGGTAAAAATTTTCGGTATCTGCCGCTACTGCTTCCGTTCCTTCTTTCACTGCGTATATCTGGTCAGGCAAAAGGCCATGCGCTTCCGCATGTGTTTCGCGGACAGATGCTGAATCAGGTGAAGATGACAGGCAATAAACATTCCCCGCGGCCTCATCAACCCAGTATTTAATAAAGTGTACACCATATTTGCTTTCAACTTCAAGATCTTTTACATGTGCTTTTGCCACGTCTTCGGCCTTCACTTTACCAGGTCCCATATGATGGACGTCGATATAAAAATATGAAGATGTCTTTTGATCAGGTGATCCGGATTTTCCCGGTGAAGCATCACTATTTTGAGCAAAGAGGTGGGCTGAAAAGAGGCTCATTGTTACGAACACTGTTAAAGCGAAAAGAAATTTCATAATAATAAAATGTTTTAAAAATGATAAATTGATTCTACAAAAAAAATATTAGGATGCAAACTTACCGGGCGATGTGATAGCAGCAGATAGTAATCCATCCATTGGCAGGCATGCAGCAACCACCAGACAGAGTTTATTTTTTTATCGGCAATTGGATAAAAATATTATTGCAAAAAATTTTTGAAACCTGCACTGTTTAAAAATTACTTACAGCAGTGCGGGAATGCAAATAAAAATTGAAGAACAAAAGAATTGATGATAATGGTGATGAAATATTTCATCACTGATTATATCTTGAAAAAGATCTTCTTCTTGTACAAATAATAACACAAGTACCACTCAAGCATAAAAACAATTATACAGCTTATTGCTGCACCAGCTGCAAGGGAAATATTGGCAAGATTTAATAATTGGCTCACTAAAGTTTCCATATACCCGTTTAGCCATTTATCGCCAATAAAAATAAAAAAGAGGTAAATGAATATTGAATTCATACCAACGATGGTAAAAAATTTCAAGTTCTTTTTATGATCACGCACATCGATCCATTCATAACAAAGCGCTAAAGCAGTAAGCGTTATACCGCCTGTTACCAATACAAAAGAACTGGTAGATATCCATTTAAGCATAGGCGTAATACCTGTAAGATCAAGTGTGAGTCCTGTTACAATAGTAAGTACACCAAATGATACGAGGTATGTAAACTTTTGTTTTGAACTTTTATTAGAAAATAATAATTGGCCTGCCATCACTCCCCAGATCGTATGTGCTCCACTCGTGATAAAGTTGATAAAGTTGGTTTTATGGTCGAGGTCTATTTTAATACCTAAAATCTTATTGATATAACTTCCGAAATTATGGAACTCAACAAATGGCTGATCAAACCCCGGGACATGAATAAACCGGAATAAAATTTCAGGGATCAAAAGACACACCACACTCGCTGCTAACTGAACAGGCACAGTTTGATCGATCACAGCAAAAGCGATCAGTGTAGTAAATGCAAGTTGTGTAAGTACATTGCTTAATTGCCAATTGAGATGTCCGTCACGAACTGAATAGATCAAAATCCCCCAGAAAAGCAGCCAGAAGCTTCTTTTAAGCACTTTCATAAAAGATTGCTTCCATGAATAACCAACCTCTTGTTGTTTCTTATACGAAAAGGCCATTGCAGTTCCTGCGATCGTCATAAATGCAGGGAGTATAGTATCCCAATAGGTTAGACCGTGCCATGAAGAATGTTCAAATTGTACTGACAGCAGTTGTGTAAAAGAGTTAGGGAAAGCATGAAACAGTTTGAGGAAGAAACCGGTCTCTCCTATCATCAAACTCACCATGATCAATCCGCGTAAGAAGTCGAGCGATAATAATCGTTCACTTGTTTTTGTTACCGGCTTTTCAGTTACTTTATATATTTCACTTATCTCTGAACTTTTACCGTAGGTTGCTGCCGCACTTTTCACTGCAGTAATTTTTATGTGATTAATATTTTATCTCTTTTGCTGTGGTAACTAATTCCTATCAATGGGATGCTGTAAATGTTTTTGATGGCAAGTCAAAACAAGAGCTTAATAAATTTCTGTCAAATTCTCTACAATGGTACTATTTTTTTCTGTACTTTTTTCTTGATAAAAAAGTACCAAAAAATCAAGCACGCATGATAATACAACACATGCGTGCACACGCTTTGATTAAGCTTTTGCACTACTGTGACTTCAGCTTTTGAATCTTGATGCTTTAATTCAGTTCTCGAACCTTCCTAACTATTGTAAAATTTCAATAGCTGTCACAGAAGCAAGATGTCGGCCTTGAAAAATGACGCGA
>DATBFI010000426.1:0-6904 GCA_036558585.1 Chitinophagaceae bacterium | reverse complement strand
GCGCAGAAATGCACTTTCAAATTTTCAACACTCATAGGATTACCTGCAGGTATATCGGCAATATTGGTATGACTTATTTCATGCCCGTCAATAATTATTACGAGTCCACTGCCTATTGCTTCCATGCGATTTCCAAGAGTGATCAGCATGCCGGTATCTTCACCCAAACCAACACCAATGCAGGATGGGTTAGCAGCTACAACCTGCGCCAGTCTTCCAAAACGCCCACGCTTTTCAAAGTGAGAATCAAATATTACATTATCCATGAAACCAAGGCCTGTAGTAGTTTTTACTTCACCTTTTAAATGGGCACGGCTTGAGCTTCCTTCGTATATCATTGTTCTGCTCATGGCCATTGCACCGGCAGAGGTCCCGGCAACCACAAACTTTTCTTTCTGGTACCGGTGAATAATTGTTTTCAAAAACGAAGTGCCGCCAAAAACAGTTGTCAGGCGCATTTGATTGCCACCCGTAAACATGATGCCGTCGCATTTGCTGATGCGTTTCATGTAATCTTCATTGCCTACGTCTTCACGTGTGCGAATATGCATCAGTCCTATATTCGTGCAGCCGATCTTGCCAAATGAATTCAGGTAATTGTTTCCTACTTCGAAAGGAATAATAGAGGCAGTAGTGATCACTTCAATTCTTGAATCAGTACCGCCTGCTTCTTCTACAATACGGCGTAAAATGCCGAGTTCAAAAAAGTTTAAATTGGTCCGTTGAATTTCCCCGTTCTCAGGGTTTGTGCCTTTATCTTCTGCTCCGCCAATAGCTATAATTTTCCCTTTTGGATTGCTCATGCCTTTTTATACTGGTTATACAAAAATAAGATAACACCTGTAACTATTAATTCAAGAAATACACATATGTGCTTAATAAGTGGTTAAAGATGGTGGGAGAGAAGTAAATTATAGAGTTTTAAATTATTATAGTATTTTTTGCACGACACTTTTTATCGTTTGAGATCGTGCAATCAATGCAACTTTTGATATTTGTTGCAGCAATTCTTTTTTCCTATCTTACTTTTTCATCTCTTTCGTTGCTCCTTATTTAAATATAATAAGATGTGCCTTCCCCTGCTCCGCGTAGCTTCGGCAGTTGAAGAGAGCGACGCAACGAACGATGAGCCAAGTGTTACTGCTCACCACCAAAAACACAAACTTCTGCTATGAAAATTGAAGACATCAAAGTACTAAAAGGCCCAAATTACTGGAGCGTGCGCCGTCCGAAATTAATACAGATGCGGTTAAATCTTGAAGACCTTGAACAACGCCCCACCAATAAGATCGATGGATTCCTTGAACGGTTACAAAAAATGTTGCCGAGTTTGTATGAGCATCGTTGCAGCGAAGATGCACCGGGTGGTTTTTTTTACCGCGTGCAGGAAGGTACATGGATGGGCCATGTGATCGAGCACATTGCACTGGAACTTCAAACACTTGCAGGCATGGATTGTGGGTTTGGCCGCACACGCAGTATCGGAGAGGAGGGAATTTATCATGTTGTATTTGATTACAAGGAAGAAGACGCCGGCGTATACGCCGCAAAAGCTTCTGTGCAAATTGCACAATCGCTGGTTGACACAACGGAATATGATCCTGCTGAAGATATTCAGCGTTTGCGTGAGATACGTGAAGACACAAGGCTTGGCCCTTCTACAGGTTGTATTGTTGATGAGGCGGTTAAACGGGGTATTCCTTTTATTCGTTTAAATAAGCAAAGCCTGGTGCAGCTTGGATACGGGGTTCATCAGAAAAGAATTCGGGCAACAATCGCAAGCACTACCGGCAATATTGCCGTTGACATCGCCTGTGACAAGGAGGAAACAAAAAATTTATTAAGCACTGCTGAAATTCCTGTGCCCCGCGGCACAGTTATCAAAAGCGAAGAAGGTTTAAAAGATGCGGTTGAAAGATTTGGCTATCCCCTGGTGATAAAACCAATTGACGGAAATCACGGAAAAGGAAACACCACAAATATTACAACATGGGAACAGGCTGTAAAAGCGCTTACTGCTGCACAACAATATGGCAGAAATGTAATTGTTGAAAAATTTATCGTTGGTGTTGATTTCAGGGTACTTGTTATCAACTACAAATTTATTTGTGCAGCATTAAGAACTCCGGCGAGTGTTATTGGTGATGGCCAACATACTATTCAATGGTTGATTGATGAAACGAATAAAGATCCCCGCAGGGGTTATGGTCATGAAAAAGTATTAACACAAATTACCATTGACCAGTTCGCACAAAAAATGCTCGATGAAAAAGGTTATACTTTGGAAACCGTTCCGCAAAAAGATGAACTGGTTTTATTAAAACCTACAGCCAATCTTTCTACAGGAGGCACATCAACCGATGTAACAGATGAAGTGCATCCCGATAATATTTTTATGTGTGAACGCATTGCAAGGATCATTGGTCTTGACATTTGCGGGATTGATATCATGGCGCCCGATTTGCGGTCACCTGTCACAGAAAACGGAGGCGCTGTTCTGGAAGTGAATGCTGCGCCGGGTTTTCGCATGCATATAGAACCTGCAGAAGGTTTGCCGCGAAACGTAGCGGAGCCTGTAATTGATATGTTGTTTCCCGATAGAAGTAAGGGACGCATTCCCATCATTGCCATTACGGGCACAAATGGCAAAACAACTACTACACGTTTAACTGCACATATCTGCCGTGCAGCAGGGAGAAAGGTAGGTTACACAACAAGTGATGGTGTATACATACAAAACCAGCTATTGATGAAAGGTGATTGTACCGGGCCCCTGAGTGCGCAATTTGTTTTAAAAGATCCCACCGTTGATTTTGCGGTGCTTGAATGTGCGAGAGGTGGTATATTAAAATCCGGTCTTGCATTCCAGCATTGTGATGTGTCAATCGTGACAAATGTTACGGCAGACCACATTGGCCTCGGTGGTATCGAATCGCTCAAACAAATGGCAAGAGTAAAAAGTGTAGTTCCTGAAACCACTTTTAAACATGGTTTCGCTATTTTAAATGCTGATGATGATCTTGTGTATAACATGCATGAAGATCTTGATTGCAACGTGGCTTACTTCAGCATGGATGAAAACAATCCACGCATAAAAAAGCATTGTGCTTCGGGGGGCTATGCTGCAGTGTTTGAAAATGGGTATGTCTCTATTTTAAAAGGAACATGGAAGATACGTGTGATGAAAGTGCGTGACATTCCAATTACTTACGAAGGCAAGGCTTTGCATAATATCATGAATACGCTGCCGGCGATGCTTGCAACTTATCTTTTTAAAGATATTTCTGTTGAAGATCTCAGGGCTGCATTAAGCACATTCGAGCCTTCTCCGTCGCAAACGCCGGGCAGGTTAAATTTATTTGAATTCAGAAAATTCAAATTCCTTGTTGATTTCGCACATAATCCTGCTGGTCTTGAATTGCTTTGTAATTTCATCAGTAAACTGGAGGGTGAACCTAAGATTGGTATTATCAGCGGCACGGGTGACAGGCGCGATGAAGATATAAGAGAACTTGGCCGTATTTCTGCAAAATATTTTGATGAGATCATTATTCGCCAGGATAAGAACCTGCGTGGTCGCAGCGCGGAAGAGATTGTGAACTTGCTGGTGGAAGGCATCAATGACGCAAAGACAAAAGAAATTCCATTCATGATCATTTATAAAGAGAAGGATGCCATCATGCATGCGTATAATAATGCAAAGCCGGGCAGCCTTATTACCATTATGTGTGATGTTGTGGCAGAAGCGCTTGACCTGATAAAAGCTTTAAAAGAGAAAGAAGATGCAGAGGTGGGATTAAAGGTTGAAAAGTTAAAAAGTTAATATTTCTGAATGTCCAAGCAAGACCGTCTATTCCTTATGACGACCTCTTTCCTGCAGGCAATTACTTTAAATAATAAATATGCGATTTTCGTTTTTATCACGCAAACAATCGGGATGTGTATATATCACAATCTTATTGCTCCATTTTCTTTTTATTGCTTCTGCACAACCCGCTATAAGTTTCACTCCTGTAGTAACTTCAGGCTTAAACACCCCGGTATACGTTACCAATGCAGGAGACAGCAGCAACCGTTTATTTATTGTTGAAAAGGATGGAGTTATCAAGATATATGATGGCAATAGTATGATTGCAACTCCATTTCTGGACGTGAGGCAATTAGTCAGCACATTAGGCGAGCGTGGCTTACTGAGTATTGCTTTTCATCCGCAGTATAAAACCAACCGTTATTTTTTTATTTATTATACCAATCTTTCCGGTGATATAACAATAGCGCGTTATCAAACCCGTGCAGATAATTCCAATGTCGCAGATTCCTCTTCAGGTGTTGTGCTCCTGAATATTCCAAAGCCTTATGCAAATCATAATGGTGGCACCCTGGCATTTGGCAAAGACGGCTATCTCTACTTTGCTACAGGCGATGGCGGCGGAGCGGGTGATATTAATAACAATGCTCAAAATGGTAACTCTTTATTAGGTAAAATGATTCGTATAAATGTTACTATATCAACAAGTCCACCATACTATATAATTCCAACTGATAATCCTTTTGTAAATGATACCACCGTAAAAGATGAGATATGGGACCTTGGGTTGAGGAATCCCTTCAGATGGAGCTTTGACAGGTTAACGGGTGATATATGGATCGGTGATGTCGGTCAAAGTTCAAGAGAAGAAGTAGATTTTGAACCGGACAGCAGTAAAGGCGGTAATAATTATGGTTGGCACTGCTACGAGGGCAATCTGCCATACAACACGACGGGCTGCTTATCGCAGAATAGTTATAAGTTTCCAATATTTAATTATGGTCGTAGTTCTGCAAATGGCGGCAGTACTGTGATTGGCGGTATGGTATACAGGGGCAGCGATTACCCGTTTTTGTATGGCTACTATATCTGTGCTGATCATTTCTCAGGAAATGGCTGGCTTATAACTCCCAATGGCAGCAATGGATGGAATGTAACATTGCAAGCGGGGTTGCCAACTTCTATAGCTTCATTTGGTGAAGCAGAGAATGGAGAACTATATGCAACATCATTGAACGATACGCTTTACCAGGTAAAAGCAGAAGAAATTTTGCCGGTGCGTTTAACATACTGGCATGCACAATTGCAGAATAATAATGTTACACTAAGCTGGGAAACTGCTTTCGAACAAAATCTTCAGCAGTTCGATATTGAATATAGTACAGGCGATTTGAAATTTAAGAAACTCGCAACGATAACTGCCACAAATAAACCTTCAGGGAGTGCTTATAATTATAGCTATGATGTTAAGGCAGTAACAAAATTTTTTTACCGGTTAAAAATGGTAGACAGGGATGGTGCATTACAATATTCAAACATTATAAGCATAACTGCGAATGGAATTAATCAAAACTTCATTCTTCCAAATGTGATCAATGACAGGGTGCTGAATATTCAACTGAATGAACCATTTAGCGACCTTAATATGTATAGCACAGATGGCAAAAAAATTTTCCATCAGGCTCTTGCAGGACGAACAGGAAGGCTAAATGTAATACTTCCTCCTCTTTCGGCAGGCATATATTTTATTCAGCTTTGCAGCCGCAATAGTAAAATTGCACAGAAAATAGTTGTCCGGTAGACTCTTGCAGCCATGCCTTTATATTTGGCATCATTCATCCGGATCATTGCATGAAAAGTTGAAGATATTTCGCAGCAAAAAATGGAATTAAACCAGGCCATAGAACTGATCAAGAATGAAGATATTAATTCGGCAATACAAACATGGGCTGATTTGGGATGCGGCTCAGGTTTATTTACCCGGGCTCTTGCTCATTTGCTTGAACCTCCCGGTAAGATATTTGCTGTAGATAAAAACATTTATGCATTAAGCAAAGTGAAACAGGTAAACAATATTGTAATCAAAAAAATGCAGGCAGACTTTATTATCGATGAACTTGATCTCAATAACCTGGATGGAGTATTAATGGCTAATTCATTCCACTTTGTGCGTAATAAAATAGAATTTATCATTAAAGCAGAGCAATACCTAAAAGCAGATGGATGTTTTTTGTTTGTAGAATATGATATGGATTCACCTAATCCATGGGTTCCTTATCCTGTCAGCTATAATTCATTAGTGCACCTGTTTAAAGAGCACAGGTATGATACTATTAAAAGATTAAATCAATTACCATCAAGATACAATCGTTCAACAATTTATTCAGCATTAGTAATAAGGTGAAAATCATTTTCAGGCATACAAGGAATTTCGTTTTTGCATGCACATGAATGATTAATTTAGTAATAATCATTTTATTGATGAACAAACTACCGCTATCTGTACAATTTATAATTAACTGTTTCCTTGTTGCTGTTTTTGTAAACGCAGTTGTATCTGCAGCGCACATAATAAAAGACAAAGACCTTACATTTTTGACATCGGTACAGGTCTTTCTTTTTACTTTAATTACAAGTGCTCTCTTCTTTGCGGCAATATGGTTACTTCTTTATTTGCTTGGCCTGGTTGCAGGAATGGGACGTGAAAAAACGTTTTGGCTTTTAATGATAGTGGGTATTACTATTACTATTGTTGCTTACAGGGTATTTAAAGAGATTTTTTATAAATATGCAGAACCCGGGTACATTGCCGGTATCGGAGCTTTTTCAATAATGGTTAGCCTTGCTTCACAATACCAGCTTTTTCATAGAATCGAGCCGGATAATAAAAACAGGGAATTATCACAGTAAGGTGACAACATCATATTCTGTATTTGGAGAACACCCTCTCATTCGCATAAAAAAGAGTTCATCGCTGAACTCTTTTTACAAAGCTTATAAATCGCGTTATTACCAGCGGTTGTTGTTAGAATAAGAAGACCTTTTATTATTACTTCTTTCTTCTCTTGGCCTGGCTTCATTTACTTTAATGGCGCG
>DATBFI010000425.1:0-7073 GCA_036558585.1 Chitinophagaceae bacterium | reverse complement strand
TACAACTATGGTTGTGTAGTTCCAAGACTTACCGGAGGATTTCAAAGCCTGCTTACCTATAAGGACTTCGCATTCAATTTTAGTTTGGATTACCAGCACGGAGGCAAGTTTTATTCCTGCAGTGAATACTGGGGAAATTATTCAGGAGTATTAGCGCCTACTGCAGTCGTTAATGATGGCGGAGCCAATGTTCGTGATGCGGTTGATGATGGTGGCGGTATCCATGTAACCGGCGTTAGTTCTGTCGATGGCAAAACACCTGTTGATATGTATGTTGATGCCTTTACTTATTTTCACCAGTTTCGCTCCACAAGAATAGCAGAACCCTATATACACAGCCTTAGCTATATAAAATTAAGAGAGTTAAGCCTTGGCTATAACCTGCCCGTAAAAAAATGGAGTTTTACCCGTAAGTATATGCAGGCGGCCAGTATCGCATTTATAGCACGGAACCCATGGCTAATTTATACCGCAGCCAAAAATTTTGATCCTTCTGAAATTTCTCTTGTTTACGGCGAAGAGGGACAATTGCCTCCGGTGCGTTCTTATGGATTAAATTTAAGTTTTACTTTTTAGAAGAATGGTTTCACGGTGAAATGAAAATTCATTTTTTATTTTTTAAAAATGAAGATTATGACCCACAAAAAAAGTATATTATTTTTCATTGTTTTTATTAGTGCAATTTCCTGCAGCAAAATTGATGAGTTTGGTGACATAAATCAAAACCCCGGTGCAACTACTTCTCCTATTCCTTCCGCACTTCTAACTAATGTGCTTGCCGCGTTGGGAGATGATACATGGGATGCTCCAACCACAGGTTCCATAGGTCTTACAACAACTTGTGGCCTCTACTGCCAGTATTTTTCAGAAACACTGTACACCGAATTGTCAACCTATGCAAGACCCAATGTCAATTGGGATAACTATTACGCGAACAGGTTGTATGATCTTCAAATTATCATCAATTACAATTCAGATCCAGCCACTGCTGCAACGGCGGCGATCTATGGATCGAACAATAACCAAATAGCTGTAGCAAGAATTATGAAAGTTTATCTTTTTAGTTTATTAACTGATTGCTATGGTGATCTGCCCTATTCGGGTGCATTAAAAGCCGACAATGGAATAGTTGCCTTTGATCCGCAGGCAACTATATACCAAAATTTCTTTACAGAGTTGAATGGAGCAGTAGCGCAATTTGATAACGGCTTAGTGCCTAAAGGAGATATATTATTTAATGGTGACCTCTCGATGTGGCGCAGGTTTGCCAACTCGCTTTATGCACTGCTGGCTTTGCGTCTTTCAAAGATCGATGCGGCATTGGGCAAAGAAGAATTTAACGCGGCGCTCTCATCCCCGGATGGTGTTTTTGAAACTGACGTAAATGCTGAATTAAAATATCCGGGCGTTAATTATCTTAATCCTGTTTACACCTATCATCTCCATCCCCCGTTTCGCATTGGCGTTGCGCAAACTATGACCGACTGGTTGATAAAACATAATGATAATAGGATAACCGCTTATGCGACATCTGGTGTAGGTTTCCCTTATGGATTAACAAGGGACAGCGCTATTGCATTTAACGATGCGCATCCGGACTGGGCAAAAGTTTTACTCGGTGAATTGACATCTCCATCCGCTCCTTTGCCTGTAATTACCGCAGGTGAGATTTATCTTGCAAGAGCCGAAGCAGCGCAGCGGGGCTGGACTTCAGAAGATGTTGCAACAATGTATGAGAATGGAATAAGAGAAAGCTGGAAATATTGGGGAGTATATGATACTACTGATTTTGCATCCTACATAACAAAATCTGATGTAAGTTTAACCACTGGCGGAAATGTGCTTCAAAAAATTTGTGAGCAGGAATGGGCAGCACACTATCCCAATGGACCGCGCGGGTGGGATGTTTGGAGAAGAACAGGTTATCCGAATCTTGTTCCCGCACCGGGCAGTAATACGCCTTTAATCCCAAGAAGAGTTCCTTATGGCAACTATGAATATGCAACAAATCCCGAAAATGCCAACCAGGCCGCTGCAAGATATATGGTTAACGGCGAAACAGATTCACAATATGGAAGAGTTTGGTGGGATGCTGAGTAAAATCCTTTATTTTGATTTAGGTTCTTCTAATCTTAATACGCAATCCACCCATCTGCTTTATATTCTGCATCATTTGCATCAGCAGTATTAAAATATCCCTCATAGTCAAACCTGCCTGCTGCATGTTCAAATTTGCCACGACCACCAACTATTATTCCCTTACCATTAAAACCCACCAAGGTTTTTGAAATGGGAAATGTGCCTCCGCTGCCCGTAATTGCCGAAGTAAATATGGCATTGCCTTTATCATCATAAAACACTGAATTCACAATGGCACCATGCACTTTTATCGGTATATGCAGATCATCATTGGCATTTGCAAATGCAGTAAAATCGCCAGCCTGTATCAGCGGCAATGGCGCACCGGTAACAGGATAATTTATTGCATCAATCACAGGAGCAGCTATGGAACCAGCAGGTGGAGCGTCAGGGGCTGATGCATAAACCAGTTGATTAAAGTAATTGGAGCATTGTCCCATATGAGTTACGTTTCCGGTACCACCGCCAGGGAAATTGGCAAAGCCAATATATGTTGTTCCATTCACGACAACAATTTGCGGGTCTGTGGGTGAAACGCGATACCATGTATCAATCTTTGCTTTAAAGGGTCTCTTGATATTGCAGTAAGTATCATCTTTTTTACATGAGACAAATGAGGTTGCTGTTAAGGCAATGACTAACAAGCGGGGGATTAAAAGTTGTGTTTTCATAAAGATGATTTAAGTATGTAATTAATTTAGAATTTGGTTGTCTTAATAAAGAAGTACAATTTTTATTCTGCAAAAAATGAAGCATTTATTTCGTTGCATTAAACCGGGAGTGGACTCTATGAGATGCTTCTAAAGTTTTTTAAGAAAACAAAATTATTTATTCATTCATCAAAAGTCAATCCCATAAATTAGGTAGATTTTGTAAAGAAGCGTTAGCAGTTAGCGTCATTATAATATGGGATGAAGTAAGCTATTTTGCGTGGTTTTTTACAAAGCACGATTTTCTAATTATGCATCTGGCTTAATACCAGTGTAAAGAGATCTTCAGTTTGTACTTCTTGTGTGGTCAATTGATCTGAAGGTATTGGAGATGTTTCTTCAATATCTTTAGCTATATTGTAAAATTCTCCTGTCTCATATAGTTTGTAAGTACTGTTTTGAACATACCTGATTGCCCTGGTATGTTCAGGCGATATTAATGGTTGAAAATGGTTAAAAACATAAGTACGTGAAGAAGACACGCTATCCAGCAGAACAGGATTGAACGATTTCCCGTCAAGTATGCCAAAATTTTGCGGAGCAGGTATGCCGGCAATATCAGCCAGCGTGGGCATGAAATCTGTAAAGTCAACCAACTGGTTTGTTACTGAAGAGGGTGTGATATGACCGGGCCAGGAAAGTATCAGGGTACATGTGTACCATAAGTGGTTGTTTGTCCCTTTCCTCCTGCCACAGTTGTGTCATTAAACTGGGATACAACTCCTTTTGCAGTGCCGTTATCGCCTGCAAATATAAATACGGTATTATTCTGCAACCCGAGAGCTTGTATTTTATCACTCAGAATTTTCACTTGTTTATCCATGTACATCACCATGCCCGCAAGAAATTTTTGGCTGCCGGTGGCATAGTCCCATGTTGCATATTCAGGATCATCCGGAGTGGGTGTAAACTTTTTATGACAAAGAGGGATGGCATAGTATAAAAAGAATGGTTGTTGCTTGTTGCTGTCAATAAAATCCAGGGCATAACTTGTGAAAATATCAACCGAGTATTTATCCTGTGTTGAAGACGAAGGAAGAAATGCTCCCGCCTCATAAAGATGAGCACTTTTATACCGGGAACCTTCTAATTCTTCAGGTTCAACTTTATAAGGTAACCATACACTGTAATTATCAAAACCAAAAGTGCGTATAGAAGTGTCGCCTCCATCCAATTGCCACTTGCCTGCATAACATGTTGCATAGCCTGCATCTCTAAGCATGTTGCCTATTGTCCGTTGAGAGCGGTCCATTACACCCCAGGCGGTGTAATTTCTAAAGTTATATTTTCCTGTTAGCAGCATAAATCTTGCAGGAGAGCAATTAGCAGAACCATAGCATTGCGTAAATCGAATACCACTTTTTGCAAGTGAATCGATTGTTGGTGTGGAATATGACCGGCCACCGTTGCAAGTCGGAATTTCATAACCGATATCATCTCCGACTATAAAAACAATATTTGGCCGGGAGGCTGTGACTAAGTTGCCAGATGTTTTAGAATGGGCCTGTATTGGATGTTCAGTAAAATCTTTTTTACAGCTTGTAAAAAGGATATAGGCAAATGACGAAATTAATACTATATGAATGTATTTCATAAGGACGAAAATTTAATTTGTGAAGGATAGTTAGGTCGAAAGTGTTTTTTGTGGATCTGTTTTGTTTAGGCTTTTTGTTTTTTGTGAATGATTTAATGCAGCAGCATCAAATATTTTTTTTTTAAGGAAACAAAACTATTTATTCATTTATCGAAAGTCAATCCCATAAATTAGGTAGATTTTAAAAAAAGTAAAATAAAAGTGAATCTGTTCGGGTTAAATGAGGAATGTTTTAAAATTCAGTCTTTCATTTCTGATTCTATTTCTGACAATTAATTTTAAGAGCTTATAAGTAAGAATGAGTAAAATTAATTTACGAATAAGCGAAAAGCAACTGCATAAATATGTGGAGTGATAAATGAAATGCATCCTTGAGATGAATGAGAAGCATTTTATTTAAATAGTGACATAAAAATTATCTAATCAATTTATTTCCAAACCATGCAGCTAACTCTGCCCTGGAATGCACATTTAGTTTGTGGTAGATGTTTTTAATGTGTGAGTTTAGCGTGAGCGTTGAGATAAAACAACCGGCAGCAATTTCTTTATAAGAGTAACCTTTTACAAGCAATTGCAATACTTCTTTTTCTCTTTGTGTAAGATTTGTTTTGTCAAGTGAATCAGCGGTTTTCTTTTGCTGGCCATAAAAATATTCGAGCACTTTTGAAGCGATCAACCCGTTCATCGCCGATTCTCCTTTACAAACAGCATGTATTGACTCGATGATCTTTTGCGGTGAATCTTTTTTCAGCATATAACCATTTGCCCCTGCTTTGATTGCGCCAAAAATTTTGTCCTCGTCCTCAAACACGGTAAGCATCAATACTTTTATTTCCGGCCAATTTAATTTTAATTCCCATACGCCCTGGATACCGCTGACGCCGGGAAGATCAATATCCATAATTACTACATCGGGCTTTTCTTCCGAAAACAAATCCAGCATATCATTACAATTGGCCAGTTTATGAATGAGCTTGAAGGACTCATCCAACTGCAAAATAATCGATAGCGTTTGGCGATATTGAGGATTGTCTTCTATTATAGCAATTCTCACCATAGACAATAAATATAGTAAATAGGGATTGGCTTTCCTATCCCATAAATAAGGGATTTATCTCCATACACTGGAAGAGGAATTATTATCTTCTTAGTAATTAAAACAAAAAAGTTGAAAACAGGAATTGTTATCGACGCTTCTTAAAAGACAACGAAGCAGGCACAGGCATTCTAAACGGATAATGCAATTGTATTTTTATACGCGTACCCTTATCCGGTTCACTTATGATCAATATCTCCCCCCCGATCTCTTGTACTCTTGTTTTCATGTTTTGCAGACCGTTACCGATACCATTAACACGGTTATCAAAGCCATTTCCATCATCGAGAATTTCTACTACAAATTTTCCACCACTGATGGAGGAACTAATCGAACAATTTTTTGCATCAGAATACTTTACAGCATTATTGATCGCTTCTTTTGCGACAAGGAAAATATTTTGCCTCACTTCACCAGGCATCAATGTATCTCTTGGGATCCCATCAGTTGACATGTTTAATTGAATGTGTCTTGCAGTACAAACAGGAGCGGCATATCGTTTAATTTTATCTATCAAACTTCCAAAGCTGTCGCGATGTGGATTTGCTGCCCAGGCAATCACTTCCAACTGCTCAATCATTTCTGTTGCATTCTCTTCGATCAGTTCAGCAATTACAGGGTTGCCCGGATCAGCTTTTAATATTTCAGAATATGCTTTTACACTGCTGAGTGTTGCACCCACATCGTCATGAAGATCGCGGTGTATGCGGTTGCGTACCTGCAGTATCTTTAATTTCTGTTGCAGCCGGTAACGGAATAAAATCTGTATCGCTAATGCAGTAAATAATGTAAGTATTGCATAAAACCACCATTGCTGAAACCAGGGTGTTGCAATATTAAAATCTATGATAACGGGCTTGCCCCAATTTTTACCATCGTAAGATGCAAATACATGAAAATCGTATTTCCCAGGTGGCAGTTTATTGTAGGATATCGCATTAACACCTTTATAAATTGTCCATGATCTGTCCACTCCTTTTAACTTATACTTATACAAAATGTTCGGTGCATTTAAAAAGTCATTCGCAGTATATGCAATAGTGATATTGTTGTCACTTGTGCCAAGCTGATACGATGATGCTATTGCTTTCAATTCATTATACACCCTTACTTCCGAAATGTTTAAAGCAGGAGGTTGTTTTATATCCAATAAAGAATCAGGGTGAAAATAATCTATACCATTCATGCCGCCGAAATACATGAAACCATTGTGGTCAATGCATGCTGAGCCACTGTTGTATTCTGTATTTATCAATCCATTGCTGGTATTGTAATTCGTAAAAATTTTTGAACTTGTATCGAAGCAGGATAGACCATTGTTTGTGCTCATCCACAACCTTCCATGATTATCGGGAAGTATCGCGTAAATAGTATTATCAGGTAATCCGTTTTTTGTTGTGTAATGATAAAAATGATTCGTTTCTGCATCCCAAAAATCTATACCGGCATCCTGTGTAGTGATCCAATAATTGCCTTTACCATCCGGTAAAAGTTCTCCCACACTATTACTGCCAATACTATAGAGATTATTTTT
>DATBFI010000424.1:0-3265 GCA_036558585.1 Chitinophagaceae bacterium | reverse complement strand
TGCACCGGCAGCATTTAAAACAAGCAATTGACGAAACGCTCGCAGGTAAAGAAGTTACAGTAAAAGAATCCCGTTCTGTTGGATGCACCATCAAGAGAGTATAATAGCGCTTTGCTGATATGAAGTTATTGCAGCATTGTTTTTGCGGCCCCCTCCGATTCTTCCGGCGTAATCTTCTTTTCAAAAAATTTTCTGTAATTGTTTTTCCCGTTAACAAAAAGTGTGGCAGGAATAGAACCCTGCCATTTTTTATCTATAGCCGGGCAAAAATGATCTGCATCAGTTTCATCAAGCCAGAAGAAAGTGGCGCTGATATTTTTCTTGTTAACAAAATCAAGAATATCTTTTGGATAAGCTTCTGGAAAATCAAGACTTACCATTACGAGTTCAACTTTTGCAGATTTATTTTGCCGGGCAGTTTGTTGCAGCAAAGGCAGTTCTTCAATACAGGGCTTGCACCACGTAGCCCAAAAAGTAACGATTAAAGGATGATCCGATTTTTGAATATATCCTGTTATATCTTCAATTTTTGCTTTTCTTATTTGCTGCGCCAAACCTCTATGAGCAAAAGCAATGCTTATGATCAGTATTAATAAAACCAGCTTCATAATATTCTTTTCTTATTCATAATATTCTTCTTATAAAATTATTATGCCTGCACTTAATGAGCGCGTAAAATTTTTATAAAATACACGAATAAAAAAAAAAGAAGCTAAATGCCTCTTTTTTTTCGATATTTTATCTTTCGCCGGTCCTTTTTATATCCGCTGCAGCGTGGAAACATTGAAAAGATCAACCGTTACTTTGCGCCTCCGGCAGGAGGAGGAAGCAATTCAGCAGCTGGTTGAATATTTTTGATTGGCGGTGTTGTTTTAAGGTAAGCAAAAATGGCTTTCAGTTCATCATCGCTCATTTTGGTTGCCGGCATCATTGACATAGGTGGCATAAGCGGTCTTGTATTATCAAGACCCATCCATTTTTTCTCCTTCAGGGATTTGATAAATTGCTCTTCCTTCCACATGCCGATACCTGTTGAATCTGATGTAATGTTTGCTGCATAAGTTATTCCCCACGGCCCGATCCAGGCTGTAAAAGTTTGAGTTGCAACAAGCCCTTTTTTTGCAGCCTCTTTCTGATCGAACGCGGGAGGAGGAAGCTGGGCAGGGTGTCCTGAAAGCATCAGGCTCATGTCATCCTCCGGCCCATTCGGCCCCATTTTTTTGGGCGTATGGCAATCGTGGCAGCCGCCAATGATAACAAGATGCTCACCCCATTTTACCTGGCTTTCAAAGCCGCCATATTGCATTTTAGCAGACATTGTAGAATCAGCATTTGAAGTAGTTGAATCAGATGCGGCTGATTTCTCGCCACAGGAAATTACCATTGCAGTAACTGAAATAATTAAACATAAAGAAATTGTTTTCTTTGTTCTCATAAGGTGGTTTTTGATGGTGAATGTTTGTAGAAAGCAATAAGATATAAATTATTTTTCAAAGTCAAAATTCTTCATTGGTATTTTTATAAATTAAAGATCCTGACAATCTAACTACATCAAAATAAAAGAGAGGCGTTCAGCCTCTCTAAAATTTAAAATTGATTTATTTTTTACTTGGCAGCTGAAACAGGAGGCATTGCTTCAGGAACAATATTGTGTATTGGTTTTATTGATTTCAAATAAGCAAAAATGGCTTTCACCTCGTCGTCACTTAAATAGCGCAAATCTTCCCATGGCATTGGCGGCAACAGTGGCCTCGTGTTGTCAAGACCCATAAATTTCCCTTCCCGGAGTGCTTTAATAAATTGCTCTTCTTTCCACAGACCAATCCCTGTAGAATCAGGAGTAAGGTTCGCAGCATAAGATACACCCCAGGGCCCTACCCATGCGGTGAGTGTTTGTGTCGCAGCAACACCTTTACTTTCCATTTCCTTGCGATTTACGGGAGGAAGAGGCATATTCGCAGGGTGTCCTGAAAGCATCAGCGAACTGTCGTTCACCGGGCCACGGGGACCCAATTTTTTTGGAGTGTGGCAATCATTACAACCTCCAATAGTCACAAGATGTTCGCCCCATTTTACCTGGGTTTCAAAACCACCATAGTTCATTGTAGTTGAAGTGGAATCAGTACCTGAACCAGTTGATGATTCAGAAGAAGGCTGGTTGCAGGCAATTACTATTGCGGTAACAGGCATAATTAAACAAAGAGCAATTGTTGTTTTTTTCATAAGTATATTTTGATAGTGAATGTTTAATGGCGATAAGGTACAATTTATTTTTACCACGAAAACTCTTCATTGATATTTATGTGCACAAACAATTGATTTTGTTGATAAAAAAAATGGGAACACTTCCTGTAAACGGATTTTGCTGATACATAATTCAACAGCACACGAGTGCGACGCAAGGGACGATGCCCTTGAATCAAAAGCAGGGTAAATAAAAAACTTTACTCAAGAACTACTTTTCTAATGCAATGGTTAGATTGATCAGAAACATATAATGTTCCATTACCGTCAGTAGTCATATAAATTGGTTGATTGAACATAGCGACTTCACCGGGGCCGTCTAAATAACCCCGGGTGCCTGAGCCGGCAATTGTTGTAACATCTTCATTTGTGTCAATTTTACGAATTACATTTTCCTCGCCACATACATACACATTTTTTTTCGCATCGATTGTGATACCTGTAGGGAATTTAAATTCAGCATTAAAGAACCGTCCATCTTTATAACCAAGATTACCGTTACCGGCAAACGTAAATACGTTTCCTCCGGAATTCATTTGCCTGATACGGGCATTTCCTGCATCAGCTATATAAATAGTGCCGGTTTGCAAATCAACTGTTAACTGGCCCGGTAAACTAAATAAAGCATTTGAGCCCTGCCCGTCAGCAAAGCCACCCTCATTTCCTGCAATAGTTGTTACAAATCCATGAAAATTGATTTTGCGTATTCGGTTGTTATTTACATCTGAAACAAAAATATTTCCATACGCATCAGTTGTAACGCCATAGATAAGATTAAACTCCGCCTCAATACCTGTACCATCTGCTTTTCCATTGTTCTCGTTACCCGCAATTATGTTCACGATATTATTTGAGAAAGAAAGTTCTCTTAAACGGCTACCATCGGCGATGTATAAATTATCATGATCTGTTGCTAAACCATTAACCGCATAAAATTCCGCGTCCAAAGCAGGCCCATTCCGATAACCTTTTATCCCATTCCCTGCTACTGTAGTTACATTTCCATCTGTGCTTATTTTGC
>DATBFI010000423.1:0-7691 GCA_036558585.1 Chitinophagaceae bacterium | reverse complement strand
ATATGAATGCATGGCAATTTCTTGAAGCTTATAGCCAATTGAAATCTTTACTTACCAAGCAAATCATAATTTATATTATTAGCTCTTCTGTGTCTGACATTGATATCCAAAAAGCAAAAAGCATAGAAGAAGTAAAAGATTATTTTATTAAGCCTATCAGTATTGCTCAATACACAGCAATGCTATCAATATAATGGGATGAGTAATTTTGCTGCCTTAATTCTTAGGTACGGCCAATTGCAGCCATGAAAAATTATTTACCTTCATAGAAATATTAATACTATGAATGCTGACACCAATTTTATGAAGGCCGAAATCGGAATTCCTGAAAGGGATTCTCAAATTGTAGCTGAAAAATTGAATAAAGTACTGGCGGATGAATTTATTCTTTACACAAAAACCCGCAACTATCATTGGAATGTAGAGGGTATCAATTTTATGGAGATGCATAAGTTCTATGAAACTTTATACGAAGAACTTGATGAGGTAATTGATGAAGTTGCAGAACGCATCCGTGCGATAGGACATTATTCACAGGGAAGATTGAAAGATTTTATAGAATCTTCAGATCTAATGGAGCATGATTACACAAACGATCAGCGGCAACAGCTTGCAAATTTACTTGAAGACCATGAAACCATTATCCGGTATTTGCGCCGGGAAGTTGATTTGTTTACCAATGATCTGAAAGATCCCGGTACAGGAGATTTTGTTACATCCCTTATGGAAAAACATGAGAAGTGGGCCTGGTTTATAAGAAGCTATTTGAAGTAAATTACCCTATGAATCATTAAAGCAGGTTCGCTGAAAGCGGGTAGATTTACCATGCTCACAACTTTACCTGCTTTAAATATTGAATTACAAATCAAACCTGTAAAAAAGGTCAGTTTCTCTTTTCCATCCATTCTTTTTATATAAAGCCTGGGCAGAATAATTATCATTTGCTGTTTGTAACATCAGCCACTTACTTTTAACGGTTCGTCCGAAATCTTTTGCAGCATCAAGTAACGATGTACCCACGCCTTTTCCCCTCGCTGACGGATGTATAAAAAGATCGTTGAGTAACCAGGACCGTTGCATATCTACCGAAGTAAAAATCGGATAGAGTTGTATAAAGCCAATAGCTTTATCATTTATAAGTGCAATCAAAATAACACTTTCGTTTTGTTGTAGTCTTTCCTTTATAAATTGAAGTGCTCCATCAATATCCGGCAACCGGTTATAAAACACCCGGTACGCATCGAACAATGGTGCAATTATTTCGGCATCTCCCGGAGAAGCTTTACGTATTTCAATTTTCATTAGCTCACTAATTCTGCTTCAAGTGTAATGTTTGTATTAAGTAGTTTGCTAACCGGGCAATTTAATTTTGCGTCCTCTGCGCACTCATCGAATTTTTGTTTTGATATGCCGGGCACTTTTGCTTTTAGTACCAGTTGAGATTGTGTAATGGCCCCTTCATCCAATGTTACGTATGCTGTGGTTTCCAATGATTCAGGTGTAAATCCGGCAGATCCTAATACAAAACTTAGTTTCATAGTAAAACAACCCGCATGCGCGGCTGCAATTAATTCTTCAGGATTGGTGCCCGTACCTTCTTCAAATCTTGATTTATAGGAGTATTGTGTTTTGCTTAGCACTGAGCTTTGTGTAGTTACGTAACCGCCGCCTTCTTTACCCGAGCCGTTCCATACGGCTGTTGCATGTCTTTTCATAATGATTAGTTTTTGAGACCACAAATTAAAACAGAATTTCCTTTGAAAATTATTTTTATGTTCATAAGCTTCACAATCCGTCAACACCATAAAAATTAATTTTCAGTTTAATTCAAATGTTTTCTAAATAAAAAAGGTAGAGTAAAGCCCTACCTTTTTAAAAAATGAAAAAGAAAAATTGATTATTTATTCCATGTTTGTTGCAAAGTTCCGTGGCTTAAGTCAATCTGAGCCTGGGGTATCGGAAAATATTCATCCTGGTCTTTTGTAAATGATGCATTCTGGAAGAAAGTACGCCGGCCTTTTTCTTTTGCTATATAGGCATTTAATACACCGGCCATATAACCGTTATTGGCATAATTGGCACTGGGATCAATTGAATAACGCTGCAGATCAAAGAAGCGGTGACCTTCCATTGCCAGTTCGAGTTTTCTTTCAAAACGTACTGCTTTACGAGCATAGTCCTTATCCGACCATGGTGTAGTATATAACCCTACTTTATAATTAGCAGCATACCCGTTATAATTAGGCCCTCCGGCAATCGCCTTTACCCATCCCGTAGGATTTGCTGCTCTTGCCCTAACCTGGTTTACATAATCTCTTGCCTGTTCCAAACTACCAACTTCCACTTCACATTCGGCAGCCATTAATAATACATCTGCAAAGCGTATGATAATATAATCATTAGCCGTTACACCGCTTGTCCAGAAGTTATTATCAGTAAGATTGCCTGCCTGGCTTTTTGAATACACATTCTTTTTGGGTGCATATGGCCCACCATTATTCTGATCGCGTATCCAGTCATTGCCGGGATGCAATCCCCAGTCAAGATATGGGAGACCCCTCCTTCCTACTGTCCAGTCAAGACGGGCATCCAAAAAAGCATCAGTTGGTGTAAATGGCTGAGAAGATTTAAGACCCTGGTCACTTTTGACATCCTGGTTATTCCATGTATCAAGTAAAGGAAGACCATTTGCATCAACTTGAAAAGAATTTACCAGACTTTGAGAGGGCTGATAAAAACCGCAGCAACCTCCGGGCCCGCCAGTGTAAGGAAAGTTTAGCACATCACCCCAGTTGCCATTACTGCCATTTGAATTATCATTTACAGAGTTCTGCACTTCAAAAACACCTTCAGGATTGTTTTGTGTTGCAGGGTTAAAGTTGTCTTCGAAATTACCTAAAGCGTATTTTAAACCACCTGCTGTAACACCGTTTGCAATAACGTCTTTCAGTAAAGAATTCGCCTCTGTAAATTTATGTTCGAACATATACACTTTTGCGAGGTATGCTTTTGCAGCCCAAACATTTATTCTTCCCTTCGAACTACCCCAGTCGTTCGGTAAATTGGCAATAGCATACTGAAGATCAGCTTCTATATTTGGGAAGATGTCTGTAGTATTAGGAATATTAAAATTACCCGCTGTATAGGTTACAAATTCATCTACCCATGGCACATCCTTCCACATTTTCTTTGCCTCAAAGTGATAATGTGCCCTTAAAAATCGTGCCTGTGCTGATATTAAAGTTGTATCCTCCGAACTAATATCAGTGGCAAGTCTCATTACACGCAGCACATCATTACTACGCTGTACGCCATCATATACGCAATTCCATTTGTTATTGAAATAATAATCCGTAGCTGGTGACTGATATGTTTCAATTGGCACAATATCGGGCTGATCACCGGGGTCAGAGCCTTTATATGCATCATCACTGGCAACTCCTCCATATACCCAGTTAGAGCCGGCAGATTCCCAGCCCGCACCGGCACCTCCGTATCCATCCAGCAGGGAATATGCACCAATCAGCAGGCCGTCTACACCTGGCTTATTGGCAAGTGTTCCCGGGTCCAGCGAACCAAGGGGGGCCTTTTCTAAAAAATCCTTATTGCAGGCATAAATTACAGACAGTGCTATTACTGTAACAGCAGCCCCCGTTATAATTTTTATTTTTACTCTTTTCATATAGCTAATATTTTCTTTTCTCTTTAAATTAATTTTAGAAGGAAAGATTTATACCTACAATGTACATCTTCTGGTTGTTTGGATAAGTACCATAATCAATACCAAAAGATGAATTTGTACCAGTTACTTCCGGATCCTGACCCGTGTAATCCGTAATTGTAAACAGGTTGGCCGCCTGCACATAAACCCTGAACCTGTCTAGACCAATCCTTTTTAATTTGGCAGAAGGTATGGTATAACCAAGTATCATGGACTTACATTTCAGGAAGGAGCCATTTTCAATATAATATGAGTTGGTTACACCATTATTGCTGAAATTAGATTCATTTTCGGCAATTGGTGTTTTTGCATTGGGCCGATCAGGTGTCCACGAATTGTATAACAGGTCCTTGCTCTTTACTCCCTGGAAGGAAGGATAAAAATCTACCCAATAACGAACATAATTAAATACATCATTACCCTTTGAGCCATAGAAAAATGCTGAGAAATCAAAACCTTTATAGCTTGCATTTAAATTAATGCCATAAGTAAATTCAGGATTGGGATCACCCATAAATACCCTGTCATCAGGATTAATTTGCCCATCGCCATTGGCATCTAAATATTTGAAACGGCCGGGGGCTGCGGCATCCTGTTTGGGAGATTTATCCACATCTTCCTGGCTTTGGAATAAACCAACTACCTTATACCCGAAGAAAGCACCTATAGGATGACCTACCTGGTTACGTGTCTGATTTTGTAAACGGGTACCGCCGGATGATGCATCAAAGTAATCACCAGGAATACTAATGATCTTACTCTTATAAGTAGTGAGGTTAGCACTAATATCAAATTTGAAATCCTTCCCTGCATTCCCATGATATGCAGCAGAGAAATCCCATCCTTTATTCTCTATGTCTCCAATGTTAACAACCGGCCTTGTGGCACCGCCAACCATTGCAGGTACCTGGTCTGTAAACAAGAGTCCATTTATAGATTTTTTATACCACTCTATAGAAAAATCGAGTTTGTTCTTAAGGATAATAGCATCCAGCCCGACATTAATCAGTTTATCTTCTTCCCATCCGGTTTTAACGTTGCCAATTCTTGTTTGTGTAAATCCCTGGACAGAGCTGGTGTTTGACCCGTTAATATCATAATAAGAACCGAAATTAGCATTACTTGCACTACTGCCATATAAATTAAACGCATTTGTAGGGTCTACGTTTAACTGGTTACCAAGTTTACCCCAGCTTCCCCTGAGCTTTAAATTATTCAACCAGCTAACTCCCTGCATAAAAGATTCCTGGGTTATTACCCAACCGGCTGAAAAGGCAGGGAAAACACCCCAGCGATTTTCAGGTCCAAATCTTGAAGAGCCGTCACGTCTTACAGTAGCACTTACAAGGTATTTGTTACTGTAGGCATAATCAACCTTTCCAAACTGAGAATATAAAGAGTTTTGGTAGGCATTACTATAATTTGTAAAACCAGAAGATCCATTACTTAATACCCGGTAATCAGGATTATTTGAGAACAATCCAAGAGCTGTTCCGCCAACACCCCTGCCATAATTATCAATTGCTTCAAGTCCTCCTAAAACCTTTACATCGTGCTTGCCAAAAACGGCGTTATAAGCAATTGTGTTTGTCCAGGTGTAGCTCCTGTCATAATATGCATTTTCGTTAAATGAATTGGAGGTATTGTTTTCTGCATTTTCATAATCATGAAAACCAAAAGAGTAGTAATAGCCGTTGCGAATAAGGCCGCCAAAACTTGTTCTTACAGTAAAATGTCTCAGGAAATCTACCTCGGCAAAAACATTACCGGTGATATCCCATTCATGTCCTTTATCATCTTTACGTTTTACCGCATTTGCGTAAGGATTCCATGAATTTCCTAAACCAGCCGCCCTTGTACCAGCCCATCCGCCAAAATAATCATAAATAGGAATAATAGGTTGTTCACGATAAAGCGCACCAATATCAGTTTCACCAAGTATGCCAATTTGTGGATTATCTTTCGCATAGATATATGCATTTTCTCCGATGCGGATATTATTCTTAATATTGAAGGTAGTATTGATCCTTACGTCATACCTTTTCAAATAAGTATTAAGATAAGTACCTTCCTGATTAAAATAGCCCAAAGAAAAAAGATAAGTTGACCTGTCACCACCGCCGGATGCTGAAATAGTGTGACTTTGTATGGGAGCAGGTGTAAAAAGTTCATGATACCAGTCCGTACCTGTCTTATTTGCACCTACTATCTGGTAAATATCCCCTTTATTATAATCGATATTATATTGGGCGAGTTCCTCGGGAGTGGGTTGTCCTACTACGCCGTTTCTGCTTCCTATTAAAATATAATCTGGTATCTCTGGTTGAGTACCGTTACCATATTGAGGGTGAGTAGGATTACCGGTAGTGGTATCAAGCTGCCCGGAATTACGTAATGACAGCCAGGTAACCTCAGCCATTTCGGGCGTATTTAATAGATTAAATACATTTCCCTGGAGCGGACGCTGTGTACCATAGTAGCCATCATAAGTAATTGTAGGCTTGCCAGATTTACCCTTCTTGGTAGTAATCACAATTACACCATTTGAGCCGCGCACTCCGTATATAGAGGCTGCACCTGCATCCTTTAATACCTGGAAAGATTCAATGTCATTGGCATTGATATCATGAAGATTTCCCTGCACGCCATCTATAATCACGAGGGGAGATACATCTCCAAACGACGTAATACCACGAATGCGGATATCACTTGAACTTCCCGGCTGACCAGTTGTATTAACAGTTACCCCGGAAGCCCTTCCCTGGAGCATTTGTTCGGGACTACCAGCAGGAACAGCCTTTAGATCTTTTACATTAACAATGGCAACAGAACCTGTCAGGCTTTTCTTTTTCTGCGCTGTGTAACCCGTTACAACAATTTCATCAAGGCTGGAAACCTTTTCTTTGAGTACCACCGCTACCGTACCGGTACCAATTGGCACTTCCGAGTCGTCAAAACCAACAGAAGAAACTACGAGAGTATTTTTTCCTGATGGCACGTTGATTACAAAATCTCCTGTGGTAGATGTTGTAGTAGCAATAGTTGTACCCTTTACCGTTACTGTTGCAAACGCGACTGGTGAATTATCTTTAGCATTTTTTACATTCCCGGTGACTTTTGTTTGAGCGAGAAGAGTACCGGATATAAAGAAGAAAAATAGGGCTGCACATAAACGTACAGCCAAGCAATCGATTTTTTGTCTCATAAGCGGCGTGTTATGGTTGTTTGAAAAATTGGGACTGGCAAAATTATGGAAATAAATTTTTGATAACAGAAAAAAAATAAAAAAAAATGAATGTGTTAAACGTACACATTAGCAATGCGTTCATCTGACACAATGAATCCGGTATAAAAAACTCTCTCCACCTACTTAAGCAATGACATTATTAATTCAATATTTGCTGCTTGGAGCCAGTAAATACTTTGATCTTTTTTAAACCATGTCATTTGTCTTTTTGCATATTGACCAGTGTTGTGCCTGATTGCATCAATGGCATTTTGAAGGTTCGTTTTGCCCTCCAGGTATAAAAATATTTCTTTGTAACCAACAGTTTGCAATGCATTCATATTTTTATAAGGAAGCAATGACTTTACTTCTTCGATCAACCCTGCTTCAATCATCGCATCAGCACGATTATTAATATTTTTATGTAACTGCTCTTTAGAAATTTGTAAACCAACCTTCAGAATATTAAATGGTCGTTTTTCTTTTTTCTTTGTGTGAAAAGTTGTAATCGATTTTCCGGTGCCATATAATACTTCAAGTGCACGCATGATGCGTTGTGGATTTTTCTTCTCACCGGTCTCCCAAAAAACCGGGTCCTTTTCTTTCAACTCCTGCTGTAACCATGCCATGCCATAAGCCTTATAATTTGAATTTATTTTTTGGCGGATTGTTTCATCAATATGAGGCACAGGGTCAAACCCTTCACAAAATGCCTTTATGTATAGCCCGGTACCGCCCACCATC
>DATBFI010000422.1:0-11738 GCA_036558585.1 Chitinophagaceae bacterium | reverse complement strand
AATCTGAATTCATATGGACCGCCAAATGTCACACCAATTGTTTGTCCCGCCCAACCACCTTTGATTTTATCTTTCAGTGATTCTTTTGAAATTGTTTGCTGCGCTGATGCTTGTACACATATGCATAATACAATTACATATAACAATGTTCTCATAATAAAAATGTTTATGATACAGGGTGTGAATTGAAGTTTGAATATACACAATCGGGTTTATAAACAATTGAAACTTTGAAATACTTTTATACTCAAATCTGTAGTTATGTATGAACATAAAAATCAATCCCTTGCCCCGCTGCACGTTTATTACCGGCGACTTTTTCGCAACATCTTTCTGGTGAGTATTGTTTTAATAACAATGCTTGCGATCGGAACACTGGGATTTTATTTTTTTACTGTAAAACCTGTTGCAGTAATTGATGCTTTTCACAACGCCTCCATGATTTTGTCTGGTATGGGTCCTATACTTGGCGACCAGCTTTCATCAGGAGGTAAAATATTCTCTTCTTTTTATGCCATCTTTAGCGGAGTGATTTTTATGAGCAGTGTTGGCTTTATCTTAACTCCGGTTGTACACCGTTTCCTTCACAAATTGCATTTACAGGAAAAATGAAAATAGTTGCAGGTTACAAGGGACAGGTTGCAGGTTGCAGGTTACAGGTTACAGGTTGCAGGTTACAGGTTGCACGTAACTTCAAAATTCAAACTAATTTACTCTGGGTTTCCATGGAATCTCTTCAACATGAAGTATGTGAGCAATATAGCGGGCAAGCATAAAGAGGTAATCGCTTAAACGATTGAGATATTTAATAACCAACGGATCTACAAACATTTCCTGCTGCTGCATATTTACACAACACCTTTCTGTCCGTCTACAGACACATCTTGCTACATGTGTTGTTGAAACTGCTGTATGACCACCGGGTAAAATAAAATTTTTCATTGGCGGCAATTTCTCATTCATGCTGTCAATTTCTTTTTCAAGCATGTCTATATCTGATTCATTCAGGTCAGGTAATTTCATTAATGGTTCCTTATCAGGATCGCATGCAAGTGACGATCCAATTATAAATAGCCTGTCCTGTATGTCTTTCAAAATTGTTTTCACATATTCATCACTGAGGTTATCGCGTACTAATCCGATATAAGAGTTTAGTTCATCAACGGTGCCATAAGCTTCGATGCGGATATGGTTTTTAGGAACTTTTGTTCCGCCGATTAAACTTGTCTTCCCCTGGTCACCGGTTCTGGTATAAATTTTTGTTGCCATGCCCTCATCCCGTGAAGGAGTATTTGTTTTTAAAGAAATGTAAAGCTATCCAAAAAAGATGTATCAAAAATTCAGGCAATAATTAAGTCTCCTTTAGGGGATTTAGGGGCATCGCTTTCAATAAGCCCATCTCTTAAGCGAACAATTCTTTTGGCATAAGCTGCGATATCTTCTTCATGCGTTACAAGTACAACAGTATTGCCTGCCGACTGAATTTGCCCGAACACATCCATTATTTCGAAAGAAGTCTTTGTATCAAGGTTGCCGGTTGGCTCATCAGCCAGCAAAATAGACGGGTTATTAACAAGCGCTCGTGCAATAGCCACACGTTGAATTTGACCACCACTCATTTCATTTGGCTTATGGTGGCTTCTTTCGGCTAATCCAACTTTTTTAAGTGCTTCCATAGCGCGTTCTGTTCTGTCTTTCCTGTTAACACCTCCATATATTAAAGGAAGTGCCACATTTTCCGCCGCTGTAAGCCGTGGCAACAAATTGAACTGCTGGAAAACAAAACCAATTTCTTTGTTACGTACTTCTGCTAAATCATCATCACTCATTTTGCTTACATCGTTTCCGTTAAGAACATACGTACCTGCTGTTGGCGTATCAAGACAACCAAGGATATTCATTAATGTACTTTTACCACTCCCGCTGGGCCCCATAAGTGCTACATACTCATTCCTGAAAATATCAAGCGAGACACCCTTTAATACTTCAAGAGAATTACTGCCCATGAAATAACTTTTTCTAATATCTTCAAGGTGAATGATAGATTGCATAATTATTTTTTATGTTTTATGTCGTTTTCCAGCCCGGTCTTTTTTTATTTGAAATTATTTTTTAATAACCTTTGGCACTTTAAAGAATACCCCATCGGTAGCAGGCGCATTTTGTAAGGCCTCATCTCGGCTTACAGACCCTTTTATTTCATCTTCTCGCAAAACATTTGCTAAGGTGCTCATGTGTTTCAGAGGTGGTACGCCTGTAGTATCAATTTCATTTAATTTTTCCACGAAGGAGATCATGCGCTGCAGGTCTTTCTCTATTTCTTTTTTCTCATGGTCTGTAAAATGAAGGCGGGCCAAATGCGCGATATTATTTACCAGCTCACTGTTTACTTCCATAAAAACAAAAATAAATCTTCGTCATCATAAAGAACCAAAAAATGTAGCAATGGCAAATAATTTGTATAGTTGCAAAAATTTAACGGACAGAAAACTTAATGCTTTTTAAAGCTTTATAGTAATAAAAGGGGTATTATATTTTGTATGTTTGATCTAATTCATTATGAAGCCCGAGCCAATTTCGATTTTTATTGTTGAAGATGACGCGGTTTACCGTTCTGTGCTTGCTCATTTTCTGTCGCTTAATCCTGATTTTTTAGTCAAAAAGTTCAGTTCGGCGAAAGAGTTTTTGAGCTCTATCCATGAAAAACCAGATATTGTTACTTTAGATTATTCACTGCCCGACTCAACAGGTGATCGTTTATTGGCGCAGGTAAAGGAACTAAGTCCTGAAACAAAAGTTATTATGATTTCAGGACAGGAAAACATAAAAATTGCTGTTGATCTTTTTAAAAAAGGAGTTCACGACTATATCGTAAAGGATGAGGATGCCCAGGAACGCTTATGGATGACCATTTGTAATTTTCGGGAAAATATTGCACTTAAAAAAGAGCTTGCCTCGCTTCAACAGGAGATACATAAAAAATATAATTTTCATAAAGCGATCATTGGCAATAGCCCTGCTATGAAGAAGGTTTTCAGCCTTATTGAAAAAGCCGCCTCTACAAATATTACTGTTTCTATAACAGGTGAAACGGGTACAGGTAAGGATGTTGTGGCCAAGGCGATCCATTTCAATTCTGACAGGAAAAAATTTCCTTTTGTGGCAGTAAACGTAGCGGCTATTCCAAAGGATCTCTTGGAGAGTGAGTTGTTTGGTCACGAGAAAGGATCTTTTACAGGTGCTGTGGCAAGGCGGATAGGCAAATTTGAAGAAGCACATAAGGGAACGTTGTTTCTCGATGAAATAAGCGAGATGGACGTTAATTTACAGGCAAAACTGTTAAGAGTGCTGCAGGAGCAGGAATTATCAAGAGTAGGCAGTAATGAAGTGATAAAGATAAATGTTCGCATAATTGTTGCCACAAACCGCAATCTTCAGGAGCTGGTTAAGAAAGGAAAATTCAGGGAGGACCTCTATTATCGTCTCCTTGGTTTACCCATTCATCTTCCCCCGTTACGTGAACGTGGTAACGATGTGATTTTAATTGCTAAACATTTCCTTGATCAGTTTTGCCAGGAGAATAATTTGCCCAAAAAAAATCTTGATGTTGAGGCAAAGAAAAAATTAATGCTTTATTCGTTTCCCGGTAATATAAGAGAACTTAAATCTATTGTTGAACTGGCCTGCGTAATGAGTGATACAGACGAAATTGAAGCTGAACACATGCAAATGCATGCACAGATCAGCAACCTGTTTCATGCAAATGATTCATTAACTTTGAAGCAATTTGTTATTCAACTTATTCAACACTATCTGGATACGAATGATTATGATGTTCTTAAAGTGGCAAAACAACTGAAGGTTGGTAAATCCACACTCTATCGCATGATAAATAACAACCAGTTAAAATTATACAGACACCCAGAAACCAAAAATTAATGCAAGACGAATCGCGACTATACAATCTTGAGAAGCTATATGAAATTGACAATAAGAATAAGGAATTTATCAATGAAATCATAAGCGTTTTTCTAAACAGTATTCCAATAAATGCGAAAGATTTAGTAACTGCGGCAGATGAAAAAAGATGGGACAAAGTTTATTTCCTGGCTCATAAAATGAAAGCTAATATTGACTTGCTGAATATCAAAGCGATAAGAGAAGAAATTCGCCTTGTAGAACGAAATGCCAAAACAAAAACTCACCTTGAACAAATTGCTGACAAAGTAAAATTTATCAATATCATTATTCAACAATGCGCAAAAGAGTTGCAAGAGGATTTTGCAATGGATTTTGATTTTGATCCAAAACAAAATTGCAATTAAACTGCCTTCCTTTCTGCCCTGTAAAGTGACCGCCGATTTTTTCCGACAATAATTATTCAATAAACCGCCCGAGGTAAAGGAACACCCTACTTTCGTGCACTTAAAATAGGGTAGCACCACTTCTAAATATCATGGGGATAGTCTTCAAGAATTACGCTAAAATCATTAAACTGTTGTTGGGATAAGGGTGTAATAATAACATCTGTAACAATTGCCTTTTCAGGGCCCCTCCGGCACCACTGTATAAATTCCTGTAATTGTTTTTCATTACCGCTTGCCATCGCTTCTACTCTCCCGTCACTGATATATTTTACCCATCCGGTAACACCGAGCTTGTCAGCTTGTTCCTTTGCCGCATTGCGGTAATAAACACCTTGTACTTTTCCTTTGATCAATAAATTAACTGTTTGCATTGCAGAGATGACTTTTCAGAACTTTAATTTTGTTGTTTGATTTTTAAAACCTGAGCAAGTTATAAAATAAGTTGAATCAAAGAAACTGCCCTGGTTTGTTTAAGACAGATTGTTGCTTTCTCAGTTGTGGCAATTTAAGTATGTACTTTTACAAAAATATCTTTATGAATCTATTTGTTGCCGGTCTTCCGTATGACCTGGATGATGCAGAGTTAATGGAAATATTTGAGAAATTTGGTGCAGTTAAATCTGCCAAAGTATCGCTGGACAAGGAAACCGGTAAGAGCAGAGGATTTGGATTTGTAGAAATGATTAATGATGCAGAAGCAAAAGATGCAATTGAAAATTTGAATGATATTTCGCTTGGTAAAAAACCTCTTGTTGTGAAAGCTGCTGAAGAACGGAGCACGCAGAGCGGTACCGGTTATCGTGGGAGTAATAAGGATAACTTTAATAAACCTGACTACAATAAAAAACGAAAACGTTATTAATGCCGGTTCGTTATCCTTAATTTTTTACAGAGCGCATTGCAGTGTTGATATTTACAGACACTGTGGAATTTCCTGGTGCGATTTAATCCTGGTTGCCAGGTCATCAGCTGTGAAATTGTACCACGCGTGGGTAAAAAATTCTTCAATTATTTTTCAAAAGTATCGTTCTTCCTGTTTTAGCAGATTCTTTTGCAGCTTCAAGGATCCGCATAACAGTTAGATTGGTGGCCAAAGAGTATAAACCATTTGCAGGGACTTTTATTTTGTTTCGTATCACATCCGCAAAATAAGAAAATGGATCTTCATACACAGCAACGTCCTTTGCGGTTATATACTGCACATGTTCTACAGTATCAGGTTGTGCTCTTAAACGCAGTGTGTTATTGTTAACGGCAATTGCATAGCCCTTTACACCGTATACTTCCATATCTTTTCTGCCAAATGGCCAGTTCCATGATGCTTGTATAATACATTGCGCAGCGGAGTAGTTAACAATTATGGTTGCTTCATCTTCAACCTTTGGATAAATGTCTGGCTTGAAATGCTGAGTAACAGCGGTTATCGAGACAGGCTGTTGTCCTTTCATCAGGTAGGTCATCAGGTTAGCGCCATAACAGCCGAAATCCATTAGAGCGCCACCGCCATTTTGCACAGGATCAGTAAGCCAGTCAAAAAATTCTTTGTTAACACCGATCTCTTTAGGTCCCTGGTGCCCGTCATGGATCACTACTTTTTTTATATCACCGATATAATTACTATCATTCACCAGTTCAAATGTTTTTACAGTTGTCGGGTACCACGAAGTCTCAAAATTTGTGAGTAGCTGGATCTTATATTTTCTTGCCAGTGAATCCATTCTTATGGCCTGTTGAAGCGTAGCGGCCAATGGTTTTTCCACCATCACATGTATGCCTCGCGGCGCGCAGGCTTCAACCACCTTCATGTGTTCATAAATAGAACCAAAAGCCACTACAGCTTCAGGTTTTACACTATCGAGCATTTTATCAAGATCATTATAAATCAAATTCATGCTAAAGCCAAAACGTTTGGCATAACGCTGAGCCAGCTCGCTGTCGGGCTCATAAACGCCAACCAATATGATATCTGCTTTATTTTTTCGGTTTAAAATCCAGGGAACATGTCCATGTGTAATACCCGCTACAGCAATACGAACAGGAGTGTTGTTTATTGGTTGGGCTTGTAGCTGCAAAATGGATATGGCATTAAGGAAAGTGTATAATATAAGCAAAGGAAGTCGCAAAATATTTTTATTCATTGCAGCAATTTTTAAGAGTATAATCAGACAATAGCCTTAAAGATACTAGATAGTGATAAGTTCACCTTACCATTTTTATGCAGTTATAAAATGAATTAGGGTAAATTGAGAAGGAGAGAAGAAAGTTTTTTATCCCTTTACAGAAGTGCTATGTTTGAAAAGATGACAGAAGTATTAGTCATTTAATCGCCAGCATTGATAATACTGAAAGGCGGCAGGTCTTTATGTAAACCTAAAATAAATATTAATACAACTATACCTTTTAAAATTTGTCCATTAAATCAGATTCTTTTGCCGTTACAGCAATAATTTATTTTCTCCATTCAGCAGAAAGAAGAATTGACAGATTGCTTCACATTAATCATTTTTAAAGTTTTCCGGAATTGCTCGCTATATATAATGCAAAAGCAGCGATGGCTAAGTCCTTTAAAAAGTTAATGTAAGATAATTGTTTCATCTCAACATCACCTGAGTGTAAGTAGTTGGGCAAATGAATAGTTAATGCAAAAAGGAATAAAAGTACAGCAAGTAAATAAGCAGCGAGCTTCACCTGTCTGTGTGTTATAAATGCGATTGCTGCAAGAATAAAAGCAACACCTACTATGTAAAACCATATATCACCCCCTGGCAGAAATGATGGAATATAATTTACCAGGTTAGCAGGCTTTAAAAAATGATAGACACCATAAGCAGCCAATACAATCGCAAGGATTACTATGGCGATGCGGGAAATAATTTGTTCTTTCATAAGTGGGCTTTTAAACTATTAAGTTACCATTTTGTTTTCGGTTCACCAATAATTTTCTGCTCTTGGTTGGATGGATAAAAATATGCAAACTCACTGCCAGCCTTATTTTTTCACGAAGATGAATTTTATTCAGCAGGACTTTTTTTCACGAATAAATTTCCCTGTCACGGCGCCTCACGACAGGCTTTTTCTGCAAGTTATAAAATAACTTTTTTACATTATTTGAACAGGAGACAGTTGTTAGCAGCTATAAAGATCGAAGAAAGAATGGCAGAAATAAAAATTCAATTGCCTTAATAGAACCGCTCATCATTCTTCGGTCTTCTTAATAAGTTAAGCTCGCTTCACATTGTATATTTACACGTTATCAATTACACGTTATGGTATTAAGACGATCAATCTGTGCAGTTGCGATTTTTTGCATAACAGCGCAGTGTTATGCCCAGCAACCATTACCAATGCCGCGAAACCTGGAAGCCGCTTTTGAAAAAGGAACGCGGTCAAAAGATGGCAGGCCAGGAAAAAATTATTGGCAAAATAAAGCTGATTATACTTTGAATATAAACTTCAATCCCGTTACCCGAAAATTAACCGGAACAGAAACAATTGAATATAGTAATAACAGTCCTGATACTTTATCAGAGATATGGTTTAAGCTATATCCCAATCTTTACAAGAAAGGAGCACTGCGCTCACGCTCAATTGAAAATGAAGATGTAAGCGATGGAGTACAGGTCAACAGCATAGTGATTAATGGCGTTGTACAAGATTCATCTAAACTAAAAATAGACGCAACAAACATGACAGTGGATGTCGATCCGCTTTTTCCCGGCAAATCAATTCAATTCAGTATCACTTACGCATATACACTAAATAAGGGTTCTCATATAAGAACAGGAGAGATTGATCAAGGCTCTGACTTTGTTGCTTATTTTTTTCCACGCATTACTGTGTATGATGATATAGATGGATGGAATGAATATCCTTATAACGGGACAGAAGAATTTTATAATGATTTCTGCAATTTTAAAGTCAGCATTTCTGTGCCAAAAAATTATATAGTATGGGCAACAGGAGATCTGCTTAACTGCAGTGAGGTACTTAATACTCCTTATTGCGAACGAATACAGCAGGCAGAAAAAAATGATGGTGTTACCACCATAATAGATACTACAGACCTGCAAACACAAAATATTACTGCTGATAATTCTGCCAACACGTGGCGGTTTGAAGCGAATGATGTGACTGATTTTGCCTTTGCCACAAGTGATCATTATATATGGAAATCCTCAAGTCTTGTTGTTGACAAGGCAACAGGCCGCAGGACAAGGGTAGATGCGGTTTTTAATCCTGAACACAAAGATTATTTTGATGTAATTGATTATGCAAGGGCAACTGTGCAACATATGAGTTATGATTTTCCACAATGGCCTTATCCTTATCCACATGAAACTGTTTTTGATGGTTTAGACCAGATGGAATATCCGATGATGGTAAATGACAATCCACTGAAAGAAAAAGCTGATGAAATTGAGTTAACTGATCATGAGATATTTCATACTATGTTCCCTTTTTATATGGGCATTAATGAAACAAAATATGGGTGGATGGATGAAGGATGGGCCACCATTGGCGAATGGCTTATTTCTCCCATGATTGATCCTGCAATTGTTGATAAATATGGCATTGAACCTTATGAAAAGAATGCGGGTACAGAAACAGATGTTCCTATTATAACATTAACACCGCAGCTGCATGGTACAGTGGCCTTTTTTCTTAACTCGTATCCTAAACCTGCGTTCGGATATTTATATGTAAAGGATATGCTGGGCGATACATTATTCACAAAAGCATTGCACTACTACATTGAACAATGGCATGGCAAGCATCCCATGCCCTATGATTTTTTTAATTGTATAAATGAAGCCAGTGGATACAATCTTAACTGGTTTTGGGAACGCTGGTTTTTTGATGATGGCTTTCCCGACCTCGCCATTTCTAAGGTTACCCATAATAGCAATAATTATTCTGTTATCGTTACATCAAAGGGGAATAAACCTGTACCTGTAGATATTGTTATTTATTATGCCGATAATACTACTCAAAAAATCCACCAGAATATTTCTGTTTGGGAAAAAGGAAATGCTACTGTTACACTTTCATTTACTGCAGCTAAACCCGTTCGAAAATTAGCGTTGGGAAGTACTTATGTGCCCGATGTAAACAAGAGAGACAATGCATACAATATGAAATGATTTTTTATAAACCGGGAGTAACTTTACCAATGGTTGTGCGAGAGCAATTCTTAGCGTAATATAATTTTATTTATTAGTGTTTTTTTTAAAACAGGATTGAAATTATTTTTACAAATAAAAATGATTCGGTTTTTTCATTTCTGGTTAGTTACTAATTTAACGTTATGAATATTTACCTGCCCTACGAGGTACTGGCCGATACGGAAGATTGCCTTCATCTTAAAGAAACTGAAGTGCGTGAACGTATGCACTTTGTAGTGTACCGTGTGTTGCCGATCTTTTTGTTGCTTTTTATTTGGTTTGTTATCCAGCAAATTGGCAAACAAATTCCAATAGGCTGGGATTATTTTCTTGTTGCTCTTGGCTTATTTGTCTCGACCATTTTGCTTTTTAAGTCCTACATCACTGAAATAAAAATTGCAGAGGATAAAATTTTTCTCGTTCAAAAAACTATTAATCGTTCAAAAGAAATAACCATTCCTTTAAATGATGTTGAAAGAATAACATTCAAACGAAGAAAGGGAAAAGCTGTAGGTGCATTTTTCACTTTACATACAAGGAATGGAAAATCATACCTGTTGTTAAGTATTCCCCGTTTTTATGCTGATGAACACCACATTAAACTGGTAAGTGAACGTTTACAACAGATGCTCCAAACACAAGTTGTATAATGCCCGGTTGAGACACCACCATAAGAAAATGTATCTTTTCCCAAATAATATGTTATTCCATGCGTGATTTTATTGGCTTGTCATTTGCAAACATATCTTTGTTATAATTATGATACCAGCAGCCGAAATACAATGGCACAGCCTGTTCCGTATCAGGCGGATCTCGTTCATCCTTACAGCATCGATGATACTTTTCCTGATTTCGACTTCGTGCAGCAATAATGAGCAACAGGCAAAAAAAGAAAATACAATTGAAGATGATTCACTTCAAACTGTAAAAAGCATTGTTTCAGAAGACAGTGTTATGGTATTCAGGAACGATGCTGGCAATTGGATAGGTGAATCAATACAAAAAACAGGATTAGACTGGAACAGGTTTCATCTTACAGAGTTTTGGTCTGATGATAGTCTGCAAGAAAAATCTTTTGAACCATCACAGGAATTTTATAAAGACTATGCACAGGTTTTAAGATGGTCGCCGGACAGCACTTATGTACTTGACATTGGCAGTTATGGTTCTGTAAAAGTGAAGGATAAGAATGGCAAAACACAAATTGAAAGCGGAGAACCTGATACAGAAGTTTCTATGATTTATCCAAAAACAAAAAGTAAAACAAGACTTTTATTCTTTGGTCCCGGCACTGTTATAGTAGATGGCCGCTGGCTCGATAATTCACAGGTTGCGGTGCTTGGCATGTATGACGAAAAAGGAAATCACCATCCCGATACATTGCTTTGGATCATCAATGCAAAAAATAAATTTTTCAGGAAATATGAGTGGGAATAGATAGATCCTACATTTTTTTTCGATTACATTTTTCTGCACTCCTCAGCACATTTACGGCAAGCTTCCGTGCATTCACGACAGTGTTCGTTTTCATGTTTTGCACATTCAGCGCCGCATGATTCGCAAATGTCGGCACATATTCTGCAAACTTCACCCGCTTTACTACTGCCTACACTCATCAACTGCGCAGCAGCATAACAAATAGCAGCACACTGCATATCAAGTTCTATACAGCGTGCCATCATTTTTACATGTTCTTCATGCGTGCATGATGCAGCACAGTAATTACAAACAGCAGCACAACGCAAACATGCATCAATGCAGCTTTGATAAGAATGGTATCCTTTCATAAAATTTATAAATCGTTTTGTTTGCTTAAAAAAATGATACAGTACAAGAGTGCGCAACTAGGATGCCACATTTGCAAAAGCATGTAACATAATTATTCTTATTTTATATTTCACATTATGCTCATCAATTTTCGATACAATGGATGTAACAAAAGGTGAGTGTTTCCGGAACAGGCTAAAAATATGTTGAAATACCAAACTGAAATCCAGCCAGCTTTGATGGTGGATTACCCAAAATATCTTTTTGCCAGTTATACCGGTAGTTGAAACGTATTACGGTTTGTGGTATCGGCCGCCAGCTGATAGCGGGAACAATAGAAAAAACTTCATCCCCAATATTATTGCCGGTTGATTTAAATGTTCCTTTGTTCCAGTCTACATATTCTAACCGCAATGCTGCATTTATAACGGCTTTTTCAAAT
>DATBFI010000421.1:0-4465 GCA_036558585.1 Chitinophagaceae bacterium | reverse complement strand
CATTGTTATTTCTCTTCTGCTTCCTGTAATTGCATGCGAAACAAATCTTTCCTCCCTAGCCAGGAAAGAACTGGTTATTACTGTTTTATTTTTTACAGTAATTGTTCCGATATATGTACCTATATCCTGTAAGTGCAATCTTGCAGACTTCCTTCGCCCGGTATGTGTGTTGAAGACCAAAATAATTATAGCTGTTAAAAGTATAGTGCCTTTCATACCATTTTAAATTATCCATACAGATAAAACCAATTATCAGAGCGGAACTAAAAAGTTTATTCACCATACAATCATCACTGACAAATCGAAAGGCAATTTGTGCTTGCAGCAAGGCAATATTTATCCTTCTTCCTCCTCATTTTCCAGGCTTGCCTCATAATTGATGCTGTTCTCAGCAATTTCAGTTAATTTTTCGTCGGCCTCTTTTTCTTCATTAAGTGTTGGCACTAATAACTCTGCTATGTCGTTATAACCTAATGTTTTAGCCAGTTGGATCAACCCGCCGTATGTGGCAATTTCATAATGCTCTACTTTTTGTGCTGACATGATTATTCCCACATCTCTTGTGGAAGTACCGGCTTCTGTTTCCTCTACAACATTTTGTCCTTCTGTGGTAATCCCCTCCATTGCATCACACTTTTTTGCCTGTGCTTTTTTGCCAAGCATTTCAAACGCCTGCTCCAAACGCGAAACATGTGTATTAGTGACTTCAATATGCTCTTCAATTGCTTGTTTTAATTCTTCTGAGTTGGCTGCCTTTTTCATTTTCGGTAATGTCTTTACCAAATGTTTTTCAGCCCAGTAAATGTCTTTTAATTCGTCAGCAAAAAAATCTGCAAGCATTGAATCCTCAACACCGGTTGCTTCAGCATTGGCTCTTTTTGTATTTGCTGATTTCTTTGTGCCGTTCCCGGATGAGGCAGATGTGGTATTTTTTTTAGATGAGGCTGATTTTTTCATATGAAATGTTTTTGTTTGTAATAATTAATCACTCATAAAAATTATTATGCCAACTTCTCTTGTTAAGTATGGGCAGGCAAGAATGTATTTTTGATAGCTAGCAAGTAAGTCAGCGATTATTTATAACAATTAAATCATTACTGGTGTTTTATTTGTAACGCTGAAGTATTAAAAAGAAACAAAGAGATATACAAATGCTATGACAAGAGTTGCATCTTTTCTATGAAGTAATTTAAATTCTCAATCGATGGGAGATTATTCCCCACTATGAAAAAGAAAGAATGTAGATATACATCCACAACCTCAAAATCTCTTGCTTCCCTTTGTTGAGGATCAGGTTAAATGGGAACAAACTAAATATAAAAGTATGATCACTACGCCACTTGATGGACTCTCTATAAATATCCCGGACAAAGGCAAACCTCGTGTAGTAATTATTGGTGCTGGTTTTGGCGGACTCAATGCAGCAACTAAATTAAGCAGCAAGAATTTCCAGATAGTGTTGCTTGATAAACGAAACTATCACACTTTTCAGCCTTTATTATACCAGGTAGCAACTGCCGGTTTACAACCCGATTCAATCGCAGGTCCCCTGCGGAATGCATTTAATTACAAAAAGGATTTTTATTTCCGCATGCTTAGGGTTTTATCAGTTAATCCGGGAATAAATACCGTTTCAACCATAGCAGGCGATTTAAAATATGATTATCTCGTTATTGCAAATGGAATGAGAACAAATTTTTTCGGCAATGAGCAAATACAAAAATATGCACTTCCTCTGAAATCTATTCCTGATGCATTAAATCTTCGAAGCCAGATAATGCAGATTATGGAATTGGCTGACATGACCACCGACCTGCTTGTAAGAGAAAAAATAATGACAATTGTCATTGCGGGTGGCGGCCCTACTGGCGTTGAGATGGCAGGCGCTTTATCAGAGTTAAGAAAACATGTTTTGCCAAAAGATTATCCCGCGCTCGATTTTTCGGAGATGAAAATTTATTTAATTGAAGGCTCGAATCGCCTGTTGACATCCATGTCGGATAAATCAGGTATAAGGGCACAACGGTACCTTGAAAAAATGGGCATCATACTTAAACCCGGATCATTGGTGGAGTCTTATGACGGGCAAAATGTTACTTTAAAGGGAGGCGAGAAAATACCTACGTATACCGTTATATGGTCGGCCGGCGTTAGGGGTGATGTTTTACAAGGTTTGAAACCAGAGTGGGTAGAACGCGGCAGATTGATTACTGATGAATACTGCCGCGTAAAAGGAACGACCAACATTTTTGCAATTGGTGATATCGGCTTAATGAAAACGGATAAATATCCTCATGGCCATCCCGGTGTTGCGCAGCCAGCTATACAAATGGGCAAGTATGTAGGCAAGTATTTAATAAATATCCATAATAAAAGGCCTGTAAAGCCCTTTAAGTATTTTGACAAAGGTTCTCTTGCCACTATTGGCCGTGGCAAGGCAGTAGCCGATCTCCCGCACCATTTAAGCTTCGGCGGAAGACCTGCGTGGTGGATATGGCTCTTTGTTCATATTTCTTTTTTAATAAGTTTCCGCAACAAGTTATTGGTAATGATAAACTGGCTATGGAATTATTTTACCTATGATAAGGGCAACCGTTTAATTATACGGCCTTATATCAGGAAAGGTGACGTTATTACAAAACAAATGTTTGTCCTGAACGAAGCAGAGTAGTTCTTACAAGTTTAAAAGGCTGAAACGGTGAGGCGAATTAGTTACAATTAAACACTTCAATATAAACTTTTACTTGGTATGTTTAAAAATTCTTGATAACTCAGTAATTCTCGCCAGGTGATGATCATCATGTTCAGCAACAAATAAAAATAGATCTATTGTTCGCATAGGTGTTTTGAGCCTTGGGTGAAAAGCTGATTTAAAAACAGCAGACTCGTCAATATTTTCAAGCGCAATTATAGTTTCAGTTCTTATTTGCCTAAAAGAAGTTAATAATTCTTCCAGTTGTTTATCGTTATGGTTTGCCAAATATGTTTTCTTATTTTGTAAATCAGCAGGCCGTAGTTCTGCTTTATCACTCAAAATATCTTGAAGTCGTCCCTGCCACAACGGCTCAAGATCAACCAGGTGCCCTAAGTTCTCTTTGATACTCCAGGTATTATTAAATCTAAGCGTTAAAAAAGCTGATGGTATGGTTTTAAATTTTTCTTCAAGCCTTGCGGGAGTTCCCGCAAGTCGTTCTATGATTGATGGAAAAATATTTTGCTCTATATTGAAATTAAAACTTCTGTCAAACCATTTAACCTGTTCCATAATGGTTCTATTTAGTGTTGTCAATATTATGGCATTTACCTAACTCCTTGCAGAGGTTTTAAGGCAGTTATTCTTTCTTTACTTTTTCAAATATTCACAAGGGCTGTTAAATTCCGCCAGCCATAACCTCCGTGAAATTCTCCCGTCTTCAGGAACAATTTCTCAGCACCTAATGCTTCATAAAATCCATTTGACGGATTTTTAGCATCTCCGAATAACAACATTGAAGAAATACCCCAGCTAAGAAATCTGGGTGCAACATGACCGATAAGCTGTCGCCCTAAGCCTTGTCTTTGATAAGCACGAAGCACGTAAATTTTATTTAACTCACCGGAAAAATCAGGAAGGTCATTGTGATTGTAGGGAACTCCTTTTGCAAATCCTATCAATTCGTGATTTTCATTTTCTATAACAAAACAAAACCAGTCGTCTGAACTTTCAAATGCCTGAAGCCATTGGTGTTCGCGAATCTCGTATGTGGGTGAGCCCGGATATTTTCCATGTGTTTCATGAAAAGTTTTCACGTGAAGAGCCGCAAGAGCCGGCACATCAGCAGGTAACGCTTCTCTTATAATAAAAGATGGAGGTGCTTTATCATACATACAAATATGTTTGTAAATAAGACTATTTTTTCCTGCCACTTCCCAACCACAATAAACCATCAATGATCAATTCATTTTGAACTTTTGAACTAAATGTTGAAGACAGTTGTTTGTTGGTTTTATTTTCATAATCCATATCATTATGACCCATGTTAAAATACAACATCCTGTATTTTTTGTTTGTCCACACTACGGGATAATAACCACTATGCCATATCTCGTTTAGTTTTGGACCCGTTCCAAGCGGAAAGCTTGAAGAATCGATAGATGCAAGTATTTTAATATCAGGATTTGTGCGCAGATCAATTTTCCAGCTATACCATTCACTCGGTGCAGATTTAAATGTTGCAGGCAATCGCTTTGTCGCCGGATGTTTCCTGTCTTCAACCCGCAAAATTGCCGGCACGGGTCTCCATGTATTGCTTTTATATTCGCCTGCTCCTAAAAATTGATTATGATACCAATTCCAATTCTGCGGATAGTCCGAAGGAGTAAGCGCAAACCCTGCAAAATGAAAACCCATCCATGCACCGCCACTCTTCATATATTTTTCAAAGGCGATGCGTTGAGGAAGAGAATCGGGTCTTGTATCTAAAAA
>DATBFI010000420.1:0-6274 GCA_036558585.1 Chitinophagaceae bacterium | reverse complement strand
GACAATGGAATCAGGCAATGATTGCGAATAAACATTATTCGAAAAAATAAAAAGAGAATTTAAGACAATAAGAAGAAAGTTCTTTGAGGTGAGCATACAAAGTGTTTTGAAAGAAGTTTTGAATAAGTGTTTCTAAATTATTCTTTAAATATTATTTGTTCAAAAAATAAAATCCTGTCCTATTGCAACTTGTTTATTTGAGCCTCGAAAAGCAGGTTCACGTTAGGGTCTGCAATTATTTTGGTGGGATTAATATTTAATGGAATTTCTTTTGTAGTGATCTTGTCTTTTACTTCAACTGGTTGGATGACGGTTTTGTTACCATCAGAAAAACTGATTTCCAGCGGAAACTCAAATAAATCATTTTGCATCTGTTCAATTCGGAGAGTAACATTTTTTTTGGCATCATTAAACTTCCATTCAATGTCTAATTCGGGATAGCCCGCTGTATATAACCATTGTTTAAAAAATGCTTGCAGGTTTTGACCGCTTACATTTTCAAAAATTTTTTTTAGATCTTCCGTGTTTGCATTCCTGCCTGCATAGGTTGCATAATAAGTACGGATACCCTTCCAGAATAAACTATCACCAAGCTTTCTTCTCAACATATGGAGTACCCAGGCTCCTTTTCTGTAAGTATTGTCATTTAATAATTTCATCAGGTCATTTTTTTCGCTTGTATCAACTACCGGGGTGTTTCTTTTTTTTGACATTGCAATTGTTTTCATCCTGTCAATGCCCATTCTTTTATTGAAACTATCAACGCCATATTTGCTTTCAAGATAGAGGTGCGCCATGTATGTAGCAAAACCTTCACTCAGCCAAAGATGCGGCCAGTCTGTTTCAGAGGCTGAATTGCCAAACCACTGATGCGCTATCTCATGAGCGAACAAAGCATCGAGTGTGTCATCGTTTACAGAATTTTCAAAATAAAAAATTGCACTTGCATTTTCCATGCCGCCAAAGATCGTTTTCGATTGCACGTTAGCCAGTTTCGCATATGCATAGGGCCCGATATTTTTTATATACCAGGGCAGAATATCTTTTGCTATTGCATAATGTTGAAAACCATTATCCCGGTCTTCTGCATAAACCCAGCTAAATATTGGAATGCAATCAACATTGCCCACGTAGTTTATCGCAAAATTTGCTGCTCCTATTACCATTACCTTCGTTGAAATAGGCACATCTTCTTTCCAATGCGTTAGTTTTAAATGATTGGGAAGATTTGTTTCTTCTGTCTGCACGCCGTTTGATACAACCTGGTAGTGCTCCGGTGCAGAAACAATAAATTCAACAGGAGCCTTATCAAAAGGGTGATCGTTACAGGGCAGCCAGTTGTGGGCACGATCAGGCCAGTTGTCTGAAAAAAAAGTCCTGTCGCCATATTTATTTTTACTGATAATAAGTCCATCTGCAGGTATGCCTTCATAGGTAAGTGTATATTGATGCTCCTCTCCTTTTTTTGCAGCAGTATTGATAACAACATGCTGTGAATCCTGTACAAAATTTATATCACTTTCATCCTGTTTTATATTTATTACAATCATTCCGTTGCCATTTGGTTTTTTTTGCACCAGGTCGAGTTTTACTTCTTTCACGTCCTGCAAGAACCTGATCACTATTTGCGCTTCAGCTTTAATGACGTTATTTGAATCATTTAATTGAATTGAAAAACGGTAATGCTGCACGTCAAGAGCAGGATTAAGTTGTGCAAAAGTTTTGAAACAATAAAAAAATAATAGAGTGAGAATGAAAAATTTTTGGTTCATAAAAAATATTTAAAAGACAGTTGACCTGGTACCTGGTACCTACTACTATCAATTATTAAACAGTAGTTTTGTCTAAACATTGAAATTATGAAAGTAGATGTAAAGTTAACTGCAGTATTTGAAGAGGCAGAGGAGGGAGGATATATTGCCTATCTGGAAGAAATCCCGGGGATAAACACACAAGGTGAAACAATGGAAGAGGCCAAATTGAATCTCGAGGAAGCCTTTAAGCTTTTTGTTGACACAAAAAGAATGTTGAATGAAGAAGAATTAAGAGGCAAATCAGTCATCAAAGAAGAATTTGAGCTGGCTTAATGAAAACAACAAATTTTATTAAGCAATTAAATCAGCATAATTGTCTCTTAATAAGAGATAATAAGAGAAGGAAGTAATCATTCCATTTTTCAAAATCAAATCAATAAAAAAATTTCTTCTATTCCCCGGCATAGAGAAATTAAGAACAATCTTGTTCGTAAAATTTGTAAAGATTTAGAAATTGAGTTGCCGGTAAACTTCCAGTAATTAAAATATTTATTCCTTAAAAAAAGACTTAAAGTAACTGTACCTATCTATCTCTGTATGCGGCAGACGATAGTATTATTCTCGTAGCCGATAACAAAATTATCTTCCCGCTTCATCTCGGTTACACATTAATTTTGCAGAAAGTTTTCAATAATAAAATGAAGCAGGGTATTGTTACTTCAGAACATTTACAGCAGTTTAAGAAAATCGTTGGCGAACAATTTGTGTTTGCAGACGAAGAAACACTTTTGCATTATGGTCATGATGAAACAGAGAAATTGCTATACCCTCCTGAAGTGGTGATCAAACCTGGTAACGCAGGAGAGATAAGCGAAGTAATGAAGACCTGTAATGAATTTCGCATTCCTGTTACTCCGCGCGGTGCAGGAACTGGTTTAAGCGGGGGCGCAATTCCACATCTCGGGGGTGTGCTTATTTCAACAGAAAGAATGAACAACATTCTTGAAATTGATAAACGTAACCTGCAGGTTTCGACGGAACCTGGTGTTATAACAGAAGTGTTACAAAACGCTGTAAAAGAAAAAGGATTATTCTACCCGCCTGATCCTGCGAGCCGAGGCTCCTGTTTTATCGGTGGAAATATTGCGGAAAACAGTGGCGGGCCCAGGGCCGTGAAATATGGAGTGGTAAAAGATTATGTGCTGAATCTTGAAATAGTTTTGCCAACAGGAGAAATCATCTGGACAGGCGCAAACGTTTTAAAAAATTCTACTGGCTATAACCTCACACAACTCGTGGTTGGCAGTGAGGGAACACTGGGTATCGTTACCAAAATTGTCCTTCGTTTAATTCCGCTCCCAAAATATGACTTGTTAATGCTTGCACCGTTTGCATCGTTAGAAAAAGCAAGCGAAGCGGTAAGTGCAATTTTTCGTGCAGGCTTTATACCCAGCGCTCTTGAGTTAATGGAAATAGATGCACTAAAAGTTGTGAGCGCTACGGTTGATACCCATGCGGTGCCTGTTACTGACGATATAGATGCGCACCTTATTGTTGAATTAGATGGCAATAATATGGATCTGCTGATGACAGAAATGGAAGCCATTGCAGACCTCCTGCAACAATATGGAGCCGGTGATGTATTTCTTGCCGATGATGCACAACAAAAAGCAGAACTATGGAAGCTGCGTCGCCGTGTGGCTGAGGACGTAAAGATCGCGGGTTATACTATTGAAGAAGATGCTGTAGTACCGAGAGCTGAGCTGCCAAAATTAATCCGCGGTGTAAAAGAATTGGGAAGGCAGTATAATTTCCACGCGGTATGTTATGGGCATGCCGGGGATGGGAACCTGCATATCCGGATAAAAAAAGAGGGCATACCCAACAGTTATGGCAATGAAGAGATGCAAAATATTCTAAAAGCATTATTTAAGTTAGTCTATGATATTGGTGGCACAATCAGTGGCGAGCATGGCATCGGGTTAATACAAAAGAATTTTATGAATATTGTATTTAAGGAAACTCATCTTCGCCTGATGCGTGAAATAAAAAAGGTATTTGATCCTAACAATATTTTAAATGCAGGGAAAATTTTTGAGTAGCTGAAACGTTTTAGGTTTGTATAAATTACCGAGATGAATAAAAAAATTTTATTACTTATATTTTCAACTATCCTTTTTGCGAGAATTTTCGCTCAGCCAACATCACCTGATCAGGCACCGGATGAAGGCAAAAAAGGCTTTAAGAAAGAAAATATTTTTATCGGGGGTGGCATAACGCTCGGTTTTGCATCAAACACTTTTCAAATTGGTGCAAGTCCTGAGGTGGGTTACAGCGTAGCTCAATGGCTTGATGCTGGTTTGGGATTTAACCTTAATTATGCCTCTCAAAAGGCAGACCCGGATTATTATTACAATAACAATACACGTTATCATAGTTTCAACTACGGAGGCGGACCCTTTGTAAGATTATTCCCGGTACGGTTTCTTTTTGTACAGGCCCAATTAGAGGAAAACTGGATAAAAGTAAATACTAAAGATTATAACGCTAACTATACGTATGAAGAAACCCGTCAATCGACAAGCCTTATTGCAGCTATCGGTTATGGCCAACGGATCATTGGGCAGAGCAGCTTTTATACGATGCTTGGGCTTGACCTGATGCGTGATCCCAATTCTCCATACAGAGATAGTTACAACAATGCAGCTATTCCGATCATCCGGGCAGGGTTTGATTTTTATCTGCGCCCCAGCCGGAGAAAATAGTATTGATTATTACAAGTGCGAGTAGTTGACAGAATTTTTATGCAGAAACCCTTCTTTCTGCCCAGCCTTGATGATAAAATGATTATACTATCCTGCTCTATTCGGCAGGATATTTTTATTTATTAATATTCAATGTATTCAAACATGCTAATCGATTGTACACGATTGTGCAGAATAATATTAACTCCCCTTATGATTTTTAATCTTACATGCAGGATATTTGTTGGATGTTCAACATTTCGACATTATCTGATGTTCCAGACACTCACCTGCCGATCGGCAATTCAATTATGAGCAGGAAAAAGTAACAGCAAAGTTGAACAGGTATTCAGGATGACAAAAAATATAATGTATTTAACAAGCCGGGAATAAAATACACAGCATGTCAGCAACCTTATTATTTTCATTTGTTATCGGGTATTTTCTTTTGTTACTGGGCGTAGCATGGTACACAAGCCGTAACAGTAATAATGATTCTTTTTTTATTGGTAACCGAAGCAGTAACTGGATGCTGGTTTCATTCGGCATGATCGGTACTTCGCTAAGCGGGGTAACTTTTGTGAGCGTACCGGGAACTGTGGGTACAAATGCATTTGGTTATTTCCAGGTGGTGATAGGATATTTGATTGGGTACTTTGTTATCGCTTTTATTCTGTTGCCGTTGTACTACAAACTTAACCTTACTTCCATCTACAATTATTTACAGAAACGTTTTGGCAACACTGCATACAAAACCGGCGCTCTGTTTTTTATCATATCGAGGGTGCTGGGCGCTACGGCAAGACTGTATCTCGTTATAAATGTGCTGCAACTCTTTATTCTTGATAATCTCCATATTCCCTTTCCGCTAACAACATTCACCATTCTGCTGATGATCCTGTTATACACATTTGAGGGTGGTGTAAAAACAATAGTCTTTACTGATACACTGCAAACAACCTTTATGTTGCTTGGTCTTGTTGTGTGCACATTTTATATTATGCATGCACTTGGTTTTTCTTTTGGTGAAACCATGCAGGAACTAAGCCATAAAGGTTTTACGAAAATTATCAGTACTGATGTCAACAGCGGCAACTTCTTCCTGAAACAAATTATTGGCGGTATGTTTATTACCATTGGAATGACGGGCCTCGACCAGGAAATGATGCAAAAAAACATCAGCGTAAAAAATTTACAGGATTCACAAAAGAATATGATCACTTTCAGCTTTGTACTGGTACTGGTAAACTTCTTATTTCTCCTGCTTGGTGGTTTATTGTACCTGTTTGCTTCAACAAAAAATATTGCAGTAAAAGGTGACGATCTTTTTCCAACCGTTGCTCTTGGCTATTTGCCTTCTTTTATTTCCATCATTTTCATAATTGGGTTGATCTCCGCTTTATTTCCCAGTGCAGATGGTGCATTAACAGCATTGACCTCTTCATTCTGCATAGATATACTTGGAATAAAACAAAGAGATGACCTGGATGAACAACAAAAGAAAAAAACAAGGCTTACCGTACACCTGATATTTGCCTTTATCTTTTTCCTGTGCGTTATGATATTTAAATGGGTCAATAACAAATCTATCATTGACCTGATTTTAAAAGTAGCAGGTTTTACATATGGGCCATTGCTTGCACTGTTTGCATTTGGTATTTTTACAAAACGAAGGTTACGTGAAGGTTTCCCTGTTATACTTGTATGCATTTTAGCTCCTGCATTATGTTATTATCTTAGCACACATATTGCAGCCTGGCTTAACGGTTTTCAAAT
>DATBFI010000419.1:0-10281 GCA_036558585.1 Chitinophagaceae bacterium | reverse complement strand
CTGCTACAATCCAGGAAGCATACATGGCTATATTTTATTCAATATTATATGCCGATAATGAATGGAGCGAAAAAGAGACAAAAGCATTAAGGCCAATACTAATGCGATTAAGAGTGTTTGAAGATGAAAATATAAGTTACTATATAAAAAAAGTTGAAACAGAACACCTGATATATGGCCCTCAGGCGTTGATCAACGGGGCTCTTGAATTGATCCATCAAAGGTGCCGGCCACAATTATTTTGTTTATGTGCCGAACTGGTATTGGCCGACGGTGTTATAGAAGATGAGGAAGAAAGAATTCTGGAATACCTGGCGCAGGCGGCTAATATTTCAGAGGATCTTACCAAAAAAATTATTGAAGTAACTATGATCAGGATGAAAAACTAATCACGTAATGCCTGTAGCGTTCTCTGCGGGCCTATGATACTAATTCCCTCTTGTCAAATCCTGCTAACTACAGTAACTACCTGTACCATTGATACTTTTTGGATAATTTTATATGTACGAACGGTTACATTCAGCAAAGCGTTTAAGAGAGGATATGGAGTTGAGCCAAGCAGTATTCCATTGTTGGGGCAGGCATATAGTTTTATTTCTTCACTATATTTTATTACTTCATCTGCAAATTAGTCTTCAGGAAAAGTTGGTCTGCTCATAGAGAAACAAAAAATAATTCCATTTGTCAATAATACGCAGCAAGTTGTCACACAGTATCATAATATTTTAACCCGGTGCATAACTTTAATAATGCTGGAACAAAATTGATGAGTCTTCGTATGAAAAATAATCGCATTATTACAATAGTTTTTATCACATTATTTTGTGTGACATGTAGTGATAACCGTTCTCAATCTCCTGCTTCGCCAAGGGATGCAACCAACACAACTGGTGCCGTTATTCGCATTGTAAAAAAAGGATTGAATTATCCCTGGGAAATCATCTGGGGAAAAGATAATCGTATCTGGATGACAGAAAGAGATGGAAAGATCAGCAGCATTGATCCTTCAAATGGCAACACAATATTTTCATTTACGATCAGTGAAGTGGAAGCGAGAAATGAAGGTGGCTTGCTGGGCATGGCACTGCATCCCGATTTTCAACACAACGGCCTGCTCTATGTTGTATATAATTATAACAATCACAACAAACATTTTGAAAAACTTGTGTGCTATACTTATGCAAACAATACGCTTTCACATCCTGTTGTTTTGCTGGATGGAATTGTTGGCAGCACGAATCATAATGGATCGAGGTTATGGATAACAAATGATGCAAATCCAAAAATTTTTTTGACAACTGGCGACTCCTTCAACAGCGATCTTTCTCAACCAACCAATACACTTAATGGAAAAATATTAAGAGTTAACCTGGATGGAAGTATTCCATCTGACAATCCTTTTCCAAATAACCCTGTTTGGACCTACGGGCATCGTAATCCGCAGGGGCTTGTAGTTGTAAATGATATTATATATGCTTCTGAGCATGGCCCTGACATAGAAGATGAAGTAAACATTATTGAAAAAGGACGCAATTACGGCTGGCCAAATGTTGAAGGTCCCTGCAACGGCGATGAAATATCTTTTTGCAAAAGCCATAATGTAAAGGAGCCCATCTGGAGCAGCGGCGATAATACGCTTGCAGTTTGTGGTCTTGATTATTATAACAACGATCGCATACCACAATGGAAAAATTCGTTGATTATGATGACCCTCAAAAACAGCAGCATCAGGCAATTGCAGCTAAGCGATAATGGCAGGTCAATAGTAGATTCTAAAACATACTTCGAAAATAAATGGGGAAGGTTGAGGGACATTTGCATTTCGCAAGATGGAAAGGTGTATGTATGCACAAGCAACGGAGGCAATAATGATATGATCATTGAGATAAGTAAGTTGTGATCCTGTATGAGGCGGCTGCATTACTGATATTAAGTTTCCTTGCTGTGTACCGGCGGCTTTAGTAAGAAGTAAAAGGTGGAACGGGAGATATTTCTAAATTTGCTTCGCTATGAAAAAATTCGCTTCTTTCGCAAACTGCTTGTTGCTGTTGTTGCTTATTAAGTTTAACGTTCACGCGCAAAATAATTATTTTATTCCCGGTGAAATATGGTATGATACAGATGGCCGTCCTATTAATGCACATGGTGGCGGAATATTATATGATAAAGGAATTTATTACTGGTTTGGTGAGATCAAGAAAGGGAAAACGGTTCGTGTTGCAGAAGATACTGCGTGGGAAAATTATCGGGTAGACGCTGGAGGTGTTTCCTGTTATTCTTCAAAGGATCTTGTGCACTGGAAATATGAAGGTGTTGCATTAGCGCCCGTAATAAATGACAGCACAAGTGACCTGTACCCCGTCAGGGTAATTGAACGGCCCAAAGTAATTTATAATGATAAAACAAAACAATATGTCATGTGGATGCATATTGATAAAAAAGACTACAGTTATGCAAGAGCAGGCGTAGCAGTGAGTAAAACCGTTACAGGGCCATATTCTTATATTGCTTCAATACGTCCCAATAACGCCATGAGCAGGGATATGACATTATACAAGGACAGTGACGGAAGAGCTTACCAGGTATGTTCTTCAGAGAATAATGCTACCATGTATGTAAATGAACTGACGGATGATTATCTAAAACCCAGTGGTAATTTTAAACGCATACTGATCGGTGCAAACCGAGAAGCACCGGCCATTGTAAAACACAACAATAAATATTATCTCGTTACTTCGTTGTGCACAGGCTGGGACCCGAATGCAGCGATGTATGCAGTTGCAGATTCAATGATGGGTGACTGGCAGATAATGAATAATCCTTGTGTTGGTGCAGGCAGTGATAAAACTTTTAATGCACAGGGTACATTTATTCAGCCTGTTGAAGGAATAAAGGACAAATATATTTTCATGGCTGACAGGTGGAACAAAACCAATCTTCCCGATTCAAGATATATCTGGCTTCCTCTCACATTTGAAAATGATAAGATGATCATTAAATGGGATGATAAATGGAAATTGTAAATCTTAGAGATGCATGTTAAGTATGAATCGTTATTTTTCAATATGTACAAAGAATCACCTACTTCTACGCAAAAAACAGTGCTCTAAAAACAACAGCACAAATACTCATGCCAGTCGTTTAATTAAAACTGGGTAGAGGTACCGGGTAATTTATTTGGATAAATAAAAAACTTTTTTTGTTTTGCTGTTATTCGGATTATTTGCCCAACGCTTAAAAACATAAGCAGTTTCAGTTAAGCTTATGACAGTATCTGTATATGTATTATCTGGCCAGCCTATCCAACTGATATTTACGCGCTCTTTATCAGAAAAAAAATAAGTAAAGGAATCGACAATGTTGCTATTGCTGATTTCAAGGATACCATTCTGTTTGAAATTGTAAAACCAATTATTGAAACACCACGATGATGCCTTAAGATGTTCAGAATAAAATGTAGTATCTTCTTCGATTACAAGATTCCACTTTCCAAAAACTAAGTCCGGAGTTGGTATTCTTGTTTCAGGCTGTAAGGAAGATTTGTTTACGTCTTTACTGCATCGGGCAAGCAATAAAGGAATACAAAGAACAATGGGAATGAATCTCAACGTTTTCATTTGGGGGTCGGGTTTAATATACTAATGTAAAATAAATTATTAGGTTTATTGTGCAGTTCCTTTGTTTTAAGCCTAATTTAATTGACGCCTGAAAACGTCGGTTTTAGTTGGCAAATACCATTTTTCCCATTGATGTGTGTATAAAATATATTTTTTTATTCTCGAGATAGTCTGGTATTAAAGTGCCGGCATCTTGTTTCACGGGTTGGAACATAAAATTGTTGGAAATTTTGAAGGATGTGTCGGCGATATTATTTAAAAATTCATCCCGATATTTTTCTAAAAGTTTGCTGAAGTGATACATGGTCTCATAACCTTTGAAAAACATCTCGCTTGGACGACCGTTAAATTTTGTCTGGTATTCATCGGCAAGTCCTTTAATTGTTTCATCATCTTTTGGATAATCGTATGGCGTTGAATATATGATGTCAAGATTTTCATTCTCTGTTGCTGACAGTTCTTTTAAGCCATCCCATGTGGGCATTCCAACAACAGTAAGTGGAAAAGTTGCGGACTCATTTAACGTTTTTAAAAGGTTTGAACCGAAGGTTTCATTAACACTGCCACAAATAATTATATTAACTTTTGTGCTATCCAGCACCGGAGACAACTGATCATAGGTAAAATTATCGGCAAGTTGAATAGGTGTATAATTAAGGGGATAAGCTTTGTCGCGATAATCAGCAAACATTTTTTGGATTCTTTCTTCAAGTGAACCGTTTCTCGTGACGAAAATATATTTTGCTACCAAATAATTTCGCTGCACAAACCTGTAAATATTTTCGACATGTGTTTTAAGTGTTGAATTGATCATGACAAAAAATGGATTTCCTTTTACATAAGCATCGTTTGGATAGGTCGCAGAAATAAGCGGAATATTATTGCTCAGAGAAAATTCTGAAAATGTTTTTTGTTCTGTGGTATTTGAAAATGAGGCTATAATGAGAGAAAGATGTAGTGGCTCTATTTCTTTGGCAAGTGAATCGGGAGATTGGTCTTTCTTTTTAGTATCATAAATCCAAACTTCGAGGTTAACGTCTTCTTTTTGCAAAGAATCGATGGCCATCGTTACGCCATTGTAAAACTCGAGCCCTTGTAAAAAATATTTTGGAATATTTAAGTTGCCCAGTTTATAATCGTAATTATCAAATGCAGAGTCAAGATAGAGCGGTGCAAGAACTGCAATACGCAAAGGTGAGGTGCTGTCTGTTTGTGCCTGTGTTTTTTGAGCAAAGAATATAAGCACAAATACCGTTGCAAAGAGCGAAACACGTAAGTGAATTAACTTTAGGTTCTTCATTAATAAAGGTTTTCAAGGCAGATGCAGTTCATGATTTTAAACGCAGTAAGTTTACAAATAGTAAGTGGTAAATGTTAATTTTTATTCCCATTCGATTGTTGCGGGTGGTTTGCTGCTAATGTCATACACTACACGGTTGATACCTTTTACCCCGTTAATGATCTCGCTTGAGATATTGGCCAAAAATTCGTAAGGCAAATGTGCCCAGTCCGCCGTCATGCCATCAACAGAAGTAACGGCACGGAGCGCTATAGTATGTTCATAGGTTCTTTCATCACCCATAACGCCTACACTTTTTATAGGCAAAAGAATGGCTCCCGCCTGCCATACTTTATTGTAAAGATTATGTTCTCTCAGGGCTTCCGTATACAAATGATCCGCTTCCTGCAGCAACTTAACTTTTTCCTCTGTGACCTCACCTAAAATTCTAATGGCTAAACCTGGTCCCGGAAAAGGATGACGGTTGATCATATCCCCTGGGATGCCCAATTCCAAACCAACTTTTCTTACTTCATCTTTAAATAAAAATCGTAATGGCTCAACAAGATTTAAATGCATAATATCCGGCAAACCTCCAACATTGTGGTGTGATTTAATTGTCATAGATGGCCCATGTACACTTACGCTCTCGATCACGTCAGGGTAGATTGTCCCCTGTCCTAAAAATTTAATGCCTTCAACTTTTTCTGCTTCATCATGAAAAACATCAATGAAAAGCTTCCCGATTGTTTTTCGTTTTACCTCCGGATCAATTTTATCTTTCAAAGCATCATAAAATAATTTTTTTGCGTCAATCCCTTTTACATTCAGATCAAGTAGTTTGTAAGTGGCCAGTACGTTTTCAAATTCATTCTTTCTTAAAACGCCATTGTCTACAAAAATGCCATGCAGGCGATTTCCAATTGCTTTACTGATAAGTGTTGCAGCAACTGTACTATCTACGCCACCACTCAATGCCATTATAACATGAGCATTACCTATCTGCTTTTTTAATTGTTCTACAGTTTCATGGATAAACGAAGCCGGTGTCCAGGCCTGTTTACAACCGCAGATATTCACAAGAAAATTGTTGATGATCTTTTTTCCTTCCGTGGAATGATATACTTCGGGATGAAATTGTAAGCCGTACAATTCTTTCGTACCATTACTCATTTTTCTGAATGCAGCCACAGGAATGCTTTCTGTTGTGGCAAGCAACTCAAAACCCTGCGGTAACTGAATAATGGAATCGCTGTGGCTCATCCAGACCTGTGAATTATCATTCACTTCTTTAAGTAAAACATCGTCAGTATTTTTTACCAGTCTTGCCCTGCCGAATTCGCGTTTATTTGATTTGCCAACTTTGCCCCCAAACTCTTTTGCCGTAAGCTGTGCCCCATAACAAATACCAAGCACCGGTAATTGCCTGATAAATGACGGAATGTCTACAACAGGCGCTTCCGCATCGTTCACACTAAAAGGGGAACCGCTTAAAATAATTCCTTTTAATGTTGCATCTACTTCAAATTGTTTATTGTAGGGAATGATTTCACAATATACATTTGCTTCTCTTACTGCACGGGCGATCAATTGTGTATACTGGCTTCCAAAATCAAGAATGAGGATTTTTTCCGTCATATATGTTCAGATAATAAAGCTATGTTGCAAAGCCTCAATAAAAATTGCTGCGAAGGTAATTTAATTTTAAAAGTGACTGCAAAAAGGTTCTGCCCGTTTATAAAAGTTAAGCTGCACATGTAGATAAAAGTTTTTATAATTTCAGGTTTAAAAGTTAACAACATGAGAAAGATTTATTTATTCGCGCTATCTGCAACAATCATTGCCGTATCCTGTGATATGATGTTTAGAAAAACCGTTCATGGCAATGGTAACTTAACCAGTCAGCAGCGAACCGTTAGTAATGCTGAAAGAATAAAATCGATGGGAAATTTTAGCATAGATATTATACAGGGTTCTCCCTCTTCTGTTAAAGTAGAAGCTGATGAAAATCTTCTCCCATACATTCTAACAGAAAACAGCGGGGACAGGCTCGTTATCCGTACGAAAGAAGGTTATAATCTTTCATCACAAAATAAATTAAAAGTCACTGTGACAACTGACAAACTTGAAGAAGTAGAACTCAACGGCAGCGGCAACGTGAATGGTATAGGGAAATTTAGCGGCGCTGATCATTTAAAAATAAGCGTGGCCGGGTCCGGGGATATAAATCTTAGTGCAAACACTCCTGCAGTAGAGTCAAGTATTGCAGGCACAGGAAATATTACATTAAGCGGTGAAACTAAAAGTTCAAAGATTGAAATTGCAGGTGTGGGTGATTACAAAGCTGAAGACCTTATGAGTGAAAATGTGGAGATTCATATTGCAGGCAGCGGGAATGCAAGAGTGTATGCGGAAAACAATCTTGATATTCATATTGCCGGTAGCGGAGACGTGTTTTACAAAGGGAATGCAAGTGTGAAGCAGGATATTGCAGGTAGTGGCAAAATAAGAAAAGAAGAGTAAGATCGTAGCTTATACTTCTGTGATGTTTGCCTGTTTCATTATATATGTAAACTTGTAAACTCGCAAACTGTAAATTAAATTTGAGCTATGGAAGTAAATGAACCGGCACCGAAACTTTATAAGCCATACATGACTCCTGAAGAATACTTGGAGTTTGAAAGAAGTGCTGAAGAAAAACATGAATATATTCAGGGTGAAGTATTGGCTATGGAAAGAGCATATGAAGGCCCCTATGGCATGGCAGGTGCAAGATTAAGGCATGTAAGAATTGTAAGTAAGCTGCATGGCAGAATTTTTCAACAACTGGAAGGAAGAGGATGCGATGTTTTAACAAACGATATGCGCACCTCTGTTAAACCTGCTGATAGTTACTTCTATCCTGATTTAATAATTGTATGCGGCAAGGCAGAAGTTGAGGATAAAAAAGCAGATGTACTTTTAAATCCAAATATTATTATTGAGGTGCTCTCAAAGGGCACAAAAGATTATGATCTTGGCAGAAAGCAATTTATTTATATGCAGAATCCTTCTGTTAGCGAAATGGCTTTTGTGGACAGCAATATGATGAATGTTAAAGTATCACGAAGACAAACAGATAATGCCTGGAAGTTTGAAGAATTGCGTAACCCAAATGATATTTTACAATTTTATTCTGTTGATATAAAATTTACCATTGAAGATATTTACCAGGGTATAGAGTTGCTGAGCAAAAAATAAAATCTTTTATTTTAACTCATCAAGTACTTTATACATTTTCGGAACAATATTTCCCTTTGTCTCATTAAAATTATTAATGACAATAGCAAATGTGTAGGTTGTTCCATTTTTAGAAGTATGATAACCGGCAAATGATTTTGCACCGCTGATCGTACCACTTTTCATTTTCATATTGTTATAAGTAGGCAGAGCATCATAAAAGGAGCTATTCCACAGCCTTGTTTTTGCGTATTGTAAAATTTTTACAAGGGCATTAGTAGTTACACGGTTCTGGGGAGAAAGGCCGCTGCCATCAATAATATTGATCGCAGATTTTTCTATTCCGTGTTGTTCCCAAAAATCTTTTATTATTTCCACACCTTTTTCTGTCGAACCAAAGCCGGTTTTTTCATAAGCGATTGTTTTGGTTAAGGCTTCACCATAAAGATTCACACTTCTTTGAAGAAACCAGTAGTTCACAGAATCGAATACAGGCGAATAAATAGTGCCCATTAATTTTTCTGCATGTGGAGGGTTCTTGCTGCTTCTGCTGGTATATTCATTAAGCGTTATCACACTGCCCTTGAAATCAATATCATTTTCTTTAAAAACATTCTGCAGCAAATCTTTTATTTGAAAAGATGGATCTGGTAATGCCCCTGAAATTGTAACTGCAGATTCGCCTGCCGGTTCAGTTCCTGTAACAAAAGCATTGGCTGAATAGGGTGGTAAATAAATATATCCATTATCTCCACCACCTTGTTTTCCCGTCTTTAATAAATTAATAAATGAAGCAGAATGAAGATTCATTGAAGTATCGAGAATATTGACCGCATCGCCCTCATTTTTGCCTGGTTTTAAAACAAGGTCATATTGGTTCTCATTCCAGTTTAAAGCCCAGGTGCCGGCTCCATAATAATTGCCAATATCATCCCAGATCCAACCACCGGGAAGCGGTTGATAACTGAATTTACTGTTGTCAAGAATGATATTTCCCCTGATCGTTTTTATTCCCGCCGCATTAATTGCATCAGTGATTTTCTTTTTTATTTCTGCTGTTTTTGTGCCTGCATATCTAAAGCTGCCAAATGTGGGGTCACCATATCCTGTTATATAAAAATTTCCGTCGAGCAAACTATTTTTTATTTCACCATCATAACCAATTTCTGTTTTAAACCTGTAACCTGTTCCAAGCAATTCAAAGGCTGCAATGCTTGTAAATAATTTTTGCGTGCTGGCAGGCGCCAAACCAATTTGATCATTCAGCTTATATACAAGCTTGCCGCTATTTGTTTCAACTACGTACAAACTCAGGATGGCATGTTTCATTTGCTCGTCTTTCAATAAAATTTGCACCGCATTATTCAAACGTTGCTGCACTGTTTGCGCCAAGGAAAAAAATGAGGCAAAGAGTAAACCGATCATCAGGATGTTTGCTTTCATAATCATCATTTACTTTCGCTAAAATAAGAGATATAAAATTTGGTATGGAAAAGATAACAGCTTCCATCATTACAATTGGGGACGAATTATTGATCGGGCAGGTTATTGATACAAACAGCGCATGGATGGCGCAGGAACTGAACAATATTGGCGTATGGGTGAATCATCGTGTTGCAGTTGGTGATGTATGGGATGATATATGGCAGGTGCTGGACGAAGAAGGGCAACGTTCCCACATTATTCTAATTACAGGTGGTCTGGGACCAACAGCAGATGACATAACAAAACCTCTGCTCTGCAAATACTTCGGTGGTAAGATGGTAATGGATGAAGCCACTCTCGCACATGTGACTTATTTATTTGAGCACGTTTTTAAACGGCCAATGCCGTTACTTGAGCGTAACCGCAAACAGGCTGAAGTGCCTGACGTATGTACCGTTTTGAAAAATGAAAATGGAACTGCACCGGGAATGTTGTTTGAAAAGAATGAAAAAATTTTCATCAGCATGCCCGGTGTGCCGCACGAAATGAAGGGCATTATGCGGGATCATGTGCTGCCTCTCCTGAAACAACGGTTTCAACTCACACATATCGGCCACAGAACTTTGTTAACCGCGGGAACAGGAGAGTCTTTTATTGCTGAAATGATAAAAGATTTTGAAGAGTCACTGCCACCATTTTTAAAGCTGGCTTATTTGCCAGGCAATGGAATGATACGTTTGC
>DATBFI010000418.1:0-9150 GCA_036558585.1 Chitinophagaceae bacterium | reverse complement strand
ATTGTATAGTCTACTTTTTCAGTAGAGATTATCTATATTCGCAAACTTTAAAATTTAAAGAGCATCCTTTATGAGTTTACGTTTAGGTGATACCGCACCCAACTTTAAAGCAAAGACAACCGTCGGGGAAATTGATTTTTATGAATACCTTGGTAATAGCTGGGGAATTTTGTTTTCACATCCTGCAGATTTTACGCCCGTTTGCACAACAGAACTTGGCAAAACAGCATTGTTAACGGAAGAGTTCAAAAAGCGTAATGTGAAAGTTTTAGCCGTAAGTGTCGACCCTATGGATAAGCATCTGGGTTGGGTGAATGATATTAACGAAACCCAAAATTGTTTTGTTAACTTCCCGCTTATTGCAGATGATAACAGGCATGTTGCAACGCTCTATGACATGATTCATCCTAATGCTTCTGAAACATTTACTGTACGCTCACTTTTTGTGATTGGTCCCGATAAAAAAATAAAGTTGATGATCACCTACCCGGCATCAACAGGAAGAAATTTTTATGAGGTATTACGCGTAATTGATTCATTGCAACTTACCGCGAATTATAGTGTAGCCACACCTGCCGATTGGAAAGCCGGTGAAGATGTAATTGTAGTTCCCGCTGTAAGTACAGAAGATGCTGTAAAAAAATTTCCAAAAGGAGTGAAAGTTGTAAAGCCTTATTTGCGCTATACCCCGCAGCCTAATGTTGAATAGATAAATTTATTTCCGGATTTAAACTCTTGTGTATTTGTGCAAGAGTTCTTTTATTTTTTGGTCAAGTCACACAATTATAATTGATAAGAAAATTATTTTTAATTTCAAACAAGCCAAAAACTCTTATATATGCAAAATTTATTTTCCACTCTTTGGATTATTATTTGTATAGTAATTGCTGTAATTGCAATTGCAGGGCAATGGAAAACATTTGAAAAAGCAAATCAACCAGGATGGGCGTGCCTAATCCCATTTTACAACCTGTATGTGATGCTGAAAATTGCCGGTAAACCCGGATGGTGGCTAATTTTATTTTTGATTCCGGGTGTCAATATAATTTTTATTATTTGGACATATAATATGATTTCCAAAAGTTTCGGAAAAGATGAAGGCTTTACCTTGGGTCTTACCTTTCTTGGTTTTATTTTTTGGCCTATTCTTGGCTTCGGAGACGCAACTTACCGGGGTCCTTTCGGAGCAAACCAACAACGACAAACTTATTAATATTAAGATTCGATGATATCAGATCTGATAATAACAATGAAGTAGTAAAAAACCCCTGAAGCTTTATATTGCCCAGGGGCTTAACCTCAAAACACCTCACTTTATTCTTCATTTAATTTTTTAAGGAGCAGGTAATGTTCTTTATTGCATAGGAAAATAAAAGTAGACTGATAGAATTGCTGCACCAAACGGAATAGGATGAAACAGGAAATTATAAGACTCAGTGGGAAGTAATAATACTCAATCGGGAAATGTTATATAATTATTGCGTGAGCCGGTTTTGAAAATAATAATCTTGTTGCACTTTTATTTTTTCGGAATTCAATAAGGCATGTTATTTTATCCGGCAAAGCTGTGTAGCTGGGATTAAAAACTGCAACTAAAAAATCATTTCAGGATCATTACCCATCTTTTAATTTGGCAAAACCAAATTTTAGATCAATAACAATAATAGGGAGGTGCCGAGAGGTAAAGGATTATTGTTGTAAGTTCCATCCTATGGTTTATTGTAACCTCTTCTGCTGAATCCAGATTTAGATATAATTGTGTTTGACTGAGTGGCCTTACAAACGAAAGCGTCTTAAGCCAGCTCGTCTTACGAGCTGGCTTTCTCAAACATCTTGTAATTGTAAGTGAAATTTCCGCAGGCGATTAAAACAAATTCATTTTATAGAAGACAATTCAATCCGTTTTACAAATACCAAGGGGAATAGGGTAAATGTAACTGTTAATTCTGTTAATCATTTCCATCCCATCGTAATTCCGAGAATGATTAATGCAATAATCGCTACGGTAAATAAGATAGTGAGAAACATGGTCATTTTGGAATCATTGAAAGATACATTTTTCATTGAGGCACTTGTTTTTGAGGTTATACGAAAAAGATAAATACACGATGTTCAAATGTACTACGGAATCGGCAAATATTTTTAATTTTTTTCCTCATCTTCTTCACCTAGTCGCTCTCCGCAGCCTTTGCTTACATCAAGTCCTAACTCCTGCATGCCTTTAAACCGACAACTAAAAGCAAACACTTGCTATAATGATTGAGTATTTAATTGAGGAGATTCAAAAAAATATTTCATTTTTAAGATTCTCTTCAGAAGCCAAAACTTTTTTTGTTTCAACGAATTATAAATTATCACAAAAATTGTTGCAAGCAATTAAATAAAATAAAAAAACCAAAGTTGACCTTATGGTATGCAATTTGACTGGTAGGCGAGGGGTTATTTTAGATTCAACCTATGGAAATACCAGCCCTGCTGTGAAGCAGGGCTTTTTGCTTTCATTAATAACAAATTGGGGGGAAATAAAGTTTAAGTAAATCTATGCTTTATGTAAAGAGATATATTTTATTTTCCGGTTACTAAATTTTTACTAACATTCGAAAATTGATCGTGCGTGTATGGTGCATTAGTACTTCAGACTAACAACAAGAAAGTTGAAAGACCTGAGGTTGGTTAAAGATTTTTGCACAGTGTGGTTGACAAAATTTAATTATACAGTTCCAGATCAGAAGGACGCATCGACTATTCGATTTTTGTTTTTAATAAAAAGAATATAACAAAAGAGGCCGAATAGAAATTCAGCCTCGTTTAAAATCCAATATCCTATGAAAAACCATTTATATTTTGGCAAATGGCATACCAATGATAATTTATACGTGATTTAGCAGGATTGTACACGTTTTTCTTCCAATTTTTGGAGAAAAAATGCTGTTTTTGGATAACGGTGATCCCAGGAAAAACTTATATCCTAATGTGCTTTTGCTGTTCTTTCTTGTGCAAGCACGAACTCTGCTACATCAATTAAATTTTGTTCGGTTAAACCATTATTGATGGGATCAGGCATTAAGCTTTGTTCCTGTTTTTGTTTTGAACTAATTTTTTTCACAGGAATGATATGCTTTTGACCGCTTATATCTTTTATAACAATTGTTTGTTTATTTTCTGATATCAGGAAACCAAAAATCGATTCTCCATCTTTCGTATTAACAAGCCATGGTTCATAACCAAAGACAATGGCTGCACTTGGGTTAATGATAGCATCAAGCAATTCTTCTTTACCAAACTTTTTACCGATACCAGTGAGCTCGGGGCCAACATTCCTGCCTTCTGCACCCACCTTGTGGCAGGATGAACAATGTGTCGTAAAAACAGTTTTACCATTTGAAATGTCAGCGGGCAATTTTGCGATATCGGTAATGGAATAAGTTTTAGCAGAACCAGGTCTTTTAAAATAGTTGCTTGCCTGTACACGCACTGCCGGATCAGGATTTTTGAATATAACCTCTTCAATAAATGGTAATAATTTTTGTGGTAGTTTCTTTTCCGCAGCAAGACCGATCAGTAATTGCCCGCCAACCGAATCTAAAGCCATTTCCTGAACGCGCCATTTGCGCTCATCCAGTGACTGATGCTCGTCCAAAATGGTTTGCTTTTTTATTTTCATTTGCGCAAGGTTTCTTTCATAACCTGTATTGATCTTTACTTTACTCCAGTCCACTAACTTATACCAATCATTACTTTGACGAAATGAAAGCCAATAAACCGCTTCCTCCGAAATATCTTTTAATCTAGATTTTGAAAGAGTAATCATTGCATTTGCCGCCGAGGAGCGGTTAATAAAGGCAAGGGCAGTTACGGCAGTCTCTCTTTCGTGCCGGGAGAGTAAAGAATCATTTGCCCTTGCGCTAAGATCTGCTACTGCTTCAACCGGGTGTAATCTCCATGCAAATGCGGTCATCTGTATATTCCATTCTGTTGCTGGTTTGTCTTTTGCAAATATGTTTTTAATATCAGGATAAATTTCTGATTCATGCCCCTGCAAAGCAGAACCCAATGTTTCCAGGTACCACCTGTCTTCACCATCATATTTTTTAACAAGTTCAAGTAAAATATTTTTTGTTTTATTAAAAGGCAGATCTCTCAGGGAAATTGCAACTTCTCTTCTTACAAAAGCTGAAGTATCTGTGGCCATTATTGTTGCATAAGGCAACATATCAGGGATTACAACACGTAAGGATCTATAGGCTGTCGCCCTTAATTGTGCATTCGGGTCATTTAAAATATTTTCTACTTCGTCCTCGCCTTTTTCTCCTAACTGTGCCAGCAACCATATTGCTCTTGCACGAATAAAACGGTTTTGATCATTCAGTAATGGTTTTACTATTGGTATTGCAGCATTTCCCTGTTGTTTTAATTTTTCAAAACCCTCGTTACGTACATTAATAGCAGGACTCCTGAAAGCCAGCAGTTGTCCCCCGATCGTATTCAAATTAATTTTTGGAGCGGTGAGCTTTTTATTTTTTGGAGCTATGCGATAAATACGTCCATATCCTTTTTTATCTTTCATTTGATGACCACCCACTACAGGATCATACCAATCAGCAACATATATAGCACCATCAGTCCCAATTGTGACATCACTTGGTCGAAACCACTTGTTACTGTCATTGTTTTGTACAGAATCATCCCAAACATACATTGGATCATCTTCAGGCAGAGAACTGATCAAGTTGATTCTTTTACCAAGATCAAATCCTGATTGTTTCATAACAGGATGATAAGCGAAGATCACATTCCTGCCTGCATCTGCACTTAACAGCATGCCAAGATATTCTTTACCCAAAGCGTCACTTTCGTTCATTACAATTCCTGTTGGTGCCCCGGCGCCTGTTCTGTCTCCTGCCGGCATGACCCCGGGGTCATCCTGGTGCCAATGCGCGACGAAAACATCCTGGCCGGGTCGCTGGTCTGCCTGCCAGTAGCGTGTGCCATCATTACTAAAATAACCTGCATTTCCGCCTTCCATCAACCAGGTTGTCCTGCACGTTACTACCTGGTCGTCATTATCATTTTGCCACAGGTTTCCATAAGAATCAGGAATTACCTCATAAGAATTTCTAAAGTTGTGCCCCATTACTTTCAACCCTGTGCCGTCAGGATTTATGCGCAATGCCAAACCACCTACCCACACTTTGCCATCATCGCTTTTCATGTTGCCGTTGTTATTGTTATTATATGGAGAACCACCTTCGTAGATACTCCCTGAACGCAAGGTCCAGCCAGCCTTGTCTTTTACTATATGAGGCCCCGCATTGCCAACGTTGAAATACCAATAACCATCAGGTCCGGCATAAACAGCATGGAGCGAATGATCATGATCTTTACCGCCAAAACCCTTTAAAAAAATTTCTTTTTTGTCAGGTTTATCGTCGCCATTTTCATCTGTATAAATGATCATATTTGGCGAGCATGAAACAACTACCTTATTACCCAGCACTGCAATGCCGACCGGCGAGAGCAGGTCTTTATCCTCTACAAAAACAGTTGATTTATCTGCTCTCCCGTCCTGGTCAGTATCTTCTAAAATCATCACCCTGTCTCCCTTTGAATGATGAAGAAACTGAGTTGAATCATTATTGTAATTACGGTAGTTCACTGCTTCCGTTACCCATATTCTGCCCTTTGCGTCCACATCTATATTGGTCGGATTATAAAGCATAGGTGTCTCTGCCCATAAGGTTACTTCAAGATCGCCAGGCACATGCAATGCCACTTTACCTGGATCTGCTTTTGCTCCTTCTTTAGACCCTGTTTTCTTTTTTTGTTCATTACAGCTGAGTATTAAACCTGTGCAGACGCTTATTATCAGTACTATTAATAAGAAATTTTTTGCCATTGCAATTAGTTTTTGCCTTGGAAAATTTTTTTTATTTTATTTGATACCAGCCTAGCGTTTCATGACATCCTCGTTGCTGCGCCAGGCGAATTCTTTGAGACAAATAAAAATCAATTATTCCGAAAAATCCATTTTCGCAATTCATGATACTTCTTTCTTAAAGAGCTCACGCAAAAAGCGCAGGTTGTGTTGATAACTTTCTACCACATTTGCATTATCGGGCATTGACCACTCAATCTGCATCCACCCGTCTCCGTAATAATGTATTTCGTACAATAGTTCACTGATCTTTTGCCAATCCAATGTTCCCTGTCCTAACAAAAAACCATTTTCTTTCATATGCAGTTCGCAGATCAGATCTTTTCCTAGTTGCCTCACCTCTTTGAATGCATCATAACCAGCGTCGGCAGTGTTGCGGAAATCAACATACACTTTTACATTTTTTGAGCCTACCTTTTCAATGATATCCAAATGTTCTGCAGCATTCAAATAAGATTCAATGCCCAGTATCACTCCATTTTGTTCTGCTTTCGGAGCTACTTTTTTTAATCGGTTTACAACTTCTTTTTTTCCACGCTCATCGTTACGCAGATCATTTTTTTCAAAAAACGCAAGCAATATTACAGGTACATGCAAACGTTTTGCAACATCAATGCTGTCCGAAACCCACTTTTCCGTACGCGGGTCAGATTTAAAAGGCACATTGTTTAACTCGCCAATCGCAATGCTTGAAATTTGTATTCCTGTTTTCTTCGAAGCTGCTAAATAATCATCCTGTACTTTCTTATTGCGGAGGTGAAGATTATTTTTTACCGAACCCATGTTTACCATGATGCCCTCTAAACCTATTTGCTTTGCCATATCAAAAGCGGCAATATCGCTATCTTTTCCCAATGACCAGTCACATGCACCTATCCTGAATTTCATTTTCGTATCAGCTGCAAATAAATTATTTAATACAGAAGCGTTGGTGAAAGCAGCAAGCAATGCTGCACCTTTTAGCAGTTGACGGCGGGTAAGCATAAGTGCGGACTATGTTGGTAATATTGCTTCAAAAATACAGAAGTCAATAAAGCAGATAAAGATAAAATAAGAGGCAAAAATATATGGTAAGCAAAAGCATGAATTTTTTATGCGAATAATTCAGCAGTTTATCAGGGAGATAGAAGATGCGATATAATGAAACTTAAATAACTTCTATGCGTTGTTGTACACTTTTAAAACAGTTTCTCTTAAAACGGAACTTTTATCACTGACTACAAATTCCAATATTTCCGCTAAAGCAGAGGGTTTCACCCAGGAATCAGGATTTACATCAGGCATACTCTTGCGGTTGAGTGGCGTATCGAGGGTACTTGGCGTTACAACTGTTACAGTAACATTTTTTCCTTTTGCATCCGCATTTAAAAACTCTGCAAGTTTGAACAACAGGGATTTACTCAGACCATAAGCTATCAAACCCTTTCCCTGTGCAGCTTTCAAGGCAGGTCTTGCGCCAATAAAAACAATTCTTCCACTATTATTTTGTACCATGTGATCATATAAAGGCTTTGTCATATTATAAGCAGTATCAAAATTTAAAGAGATCTGTTTTTTGATGTCGTCAAGTTTTGTAGCGGCAATGTTCCCGGCCGCAAAACCTCCGACAAGCAATAAAGCTGCGTCCACTCTTTTGTATTTATTAATTACAGTCTGCACAAAAGAATTTGCCTCCTCTTCATTGGTTAAATTTACAACCTGCACGTCCAGGTTTTTATTTGGTGCAAAATCATTTTTCATTGCTTCCGCAATAACCGTCGCAATCACTTTGTATCCTTTATCAAGAAATTCTTTGGTAACAGCGGAGCCTAGATTACCATTAGCTCCGGTGATAATAACTGTTTTGCCATTTGCGTCCATATAATTTTTATTTTATCAACTAAGATAATTCTAATCAGATAATTTTTCATTTTAGAACGCAAAGGAACTATGAATGCAAAAGTTAGCATGTCGGGTGTATTACAGTTTAGAAGAAGTTTATGTGACAAGCTTTTGTTCTTTATTCATCGCCGGTTGTGTCACTCACTTTTACGTTTGAAACTTTTATCAGCAATCAGGATCTTCATAGTGAATCGAAATAGCGAAATAATCATGGCGTAACATGGAATAAAAAAAGCAGTTGTTGATAAAAATATCAACTAATTGCTTTTGCTTTGTTAAGCTATAAGAAAAAATCAATTAGTTCTTTGCATGTGGAGTTACGTCTTTTATTTCATCATCAGATACTTGTAAAACTTTTGTATTCGATTGCTCATCCTTCATCAGTACAATATATACAGTTTTATCCCTTGTTTCATACTGACGTACTTCAGTGATATCATCGTCATAATATTGACTTTTTACCCTGTGCCTTATATCGACAGGCAGTTTATCTTCCGTATAGACAAGAAGATCATAAAGCCATCTGCCCTGATCATCATACACTATTCTTGTATCAATTCCTTTTGAAAGGAAGTTGGCAATATATCCATCTTTGGTTCTAAACCATCTTTCGTCTGAGATCTTTTTATGAAAACGCATAAAATGTCTCACAGCATCAATATTTACCTGTGTAGCTGTTAGGCATATAACTTTTGTTCCTGATGCGTTTTTGTCTGTTTGGTTTGCCAGGAGATCAATAGTAGAAATAGAATTATTAAATGCTATCTGACTGTCACCTTGCGCATCGGAATTTTTAGCTGAGATCATCATCATAAGAAATGCAAATGCTGAAAATATCTGTTTCATTGTTTATGTTTTATTGACTAGAAATTATTTGGTCAACGATGTAAGATGATAGCGGGAGCCTTCTCAATTTCACTATGAGCAATGATTATTTGTTTGGACGAAACCTCTTTTTGTAATTTGATTGAAGATTTATTATAAAAAATTTGACTCAAGTATTTGATTCGACTGGAGTTTAAAATGAATGTCTGAGGAGAAAAGGATGATAACAATTCGTCATCATCCTTTACACCCGTTTATGTTCTTACCAATCAGCCATGACGATGCAGACAGTGCTTCTGGTGATGCGGACCTGCGATGTTATCAACGGTCCATATTTCACCGGCAAGTGTGATAATGTATGCGGTGTTTCCGATGATTTCAAGTGAGGTGGGTCGATCAAGTTCGTTTGCGATAACGCTGAACATGCCATCCGCCTTAACCCTCACCAGTGAGCCGGTATTAGGTAGCGCCGGAGTACCGGGGTCGCCACCGCCAAAGACCCCTTGCGA
>DATBFI010000417.1:0-4307 GCA_036558585.1 Chitinophagaceae bacterium | reverse complement strand
TTGCTACCATTTTCAATACTTCCATTGAGGAGAATTATGACCTCGTTAAAGATATTTATAGCCAGATAGAACCTTTCAAAAAAAGAAAGGCGGGAAAGTTATCCGGTGGCATGAAACAAAAACTTGCATTAAGCTGTGCCTTGATCCATCGCCCTGTCGTTTTATTTCTTGATGAACCTACCACCGGGGTTGACGCGGTTTCACGAAAAGAATTTTGGGAAATGTTGAAACGGCTAAAAGAGCAGGGAATAACTATTCTCGTATCTACTCCTTACATGGACGAAGCAGGTTTATGTGATCGTGTTGCGTTGATGCAGGAAGGAAAATTACTTTCAGTGGGCACACCACAGGAAATAACAGGCGCATTTAAACATACCATACGTGCAGTAAAATCCGAAAACATGTTTCAACTGCTCAAAGATATTAAGGCATTTCCCGGAGCACAGGACTGTTACTCATTTGGCGAGTATCATCATGTTATTATGAAGGAAGATTATGATAAAGAAAAACTTAAACAATATCTGGAACAAAAAGGTCATAAACAGGTTGAAGTAAAAGAAACAGAACCGAATATTGAAGATTGTTTTATGCAACTGATGAAAAATTAGACAATGGTTTGTCATTCGAATAAAGTAAGAAATCTTTTAACGGATGTCTCGCTGCTTTCAACACGACAAAACAAATATGGGAAGTAACAACAACCGCAAAGGAATTAAGTCATGGCAAACGATAAAATCATAACAACACATGGGCTTACCAAACGATTTGGTGATTTTACAGCCGTGGACCATATTTCATTTGAAGTGCAGAAGGGAGAGATATTTGGTTTTCTCGGCGCAAATGGAGCCGGCAAAACAACAGCAATGCGTATGCTTTGTGGTTTGTCGCTGCCAACATCAGGAAAAGCGACCATTGCCGGTTTTGATGTGTATAAACAAACAGAAAAAATCAAAAAAAGTATTGGTTACATGAGCCAGAAATTTTCTTTGTATGAAGATCTTACCGTTAAAGAGAACATCAGGTTTTACGGTGGAATTTATGGCAAGTCAGACAAATTCATAAAGGAGAAAACGGAATTTATTTTAAAGCAATTGCACCTGCAAAACGAAGCTGATAAACTGGTTCGCTCATTGCCGCTTGGATGGAAACAAAAGCTTGCGTTTTCAGTTGCTGTTTTTCATGAGCCTGAAATTGTTTTTCTTGATGAACCAACCGGCGGCGTTGATCCTGTTACCCGCCGTGAATTCTGGAACATGATCTACCAGGCAGCAGAAACCGGCATTACCATTTTTGTCACGACGCATTATATGGATGAGGCAGAATATTGCAATCGCGTTTCTATTATGGTGGATGGAAGAATTGATGCATTGGATTCGCCAGCTAAACTAAAGCAACAACACAACGCTGCATCAATGGATGAAGTGTTTCTTCACCTCGCAAGAAAAGCGAAGAGAGGGGAAGCCCTCTAAATCCCCTGAAGGGGACTTTGGCAACGCGAAAACTAAAAGGCGAAAAAATGAAAATCGTATTAATAAAAAAATTCCCCTTTCGGGGATAGGGGCATGAAACAGTTTCTTTCCTTTGTTCGAAAAGAATTTTATCACATTTTTCGTGACAGGCGGACCATGCTTATTTTGCTGGGGATGCCGATTGTGCAGATAACGCTTTTTGGATTTGCATTAACCAATGAAGTAAAAGATTCAAAAATCGCAGTGCTCGATCAATCGAAAGACGCTTCTACATCAGAATTAATAAGCGAAGTAAGCGCAAGTAGATATTTTGATCTTGCAGCCATACTGCACAGTCCGGATGAAATTGACGAAGCATTCAAAAAAGACGAAGCAAAAATTGTAATGGTATTGCCCTCGTCTTTTGATAATGATCTGAAACATCTAAATAGGGCGCAGGTGCAATTGATAGCAGATGCATCAGATCCAAACACGGCCACTACACTTATTAATTATGCATCTGCCGTAATAAGAGACTACCAGCAAAGACTGATTGATGAACAAAAAATCCCCTATGCCATCAACACGCAGATACGTATGCTGTACAATCCTCAAATGGAGGGCGCTTATACTTTTGTGCCGGGTGTAATGGCAATGGTATTAATGCTCGTTTGCACAATGATGACGGCAATAACAATTGTTCGCGAAAAAGAAACGGGCACAATGGAAGTAATGCTGGTGTCACCTATACAGCCTTTAAAAATTATTGTAGCCAAAGCCGTTCCTTATTTGTTTTTATCTGTTATAAATATCAGCAGTATTTTGTTGCTGAGCACTTTTGTTTTAGGCGTACCAATCAATGGCAGTTTATTTTTACTAAGTGCAGAAAGCATTTTGTTTACTATCACCTGTTTATCATTTGGGCTGCTTATTTCGTCCGCGACTGACTTGCAGCAAACAGCCATGTTCATTTCACTAACAGGTATGTTTCTTCCAACCGTTATGCTGAGCGGATTTATGTTTCCTATTGAAAATATGCCATTACCGCTGCGGGTATTATCAAATGTGGTGCCTGCGAGATGGTTTTATCAGATTGTAAAATCGGTGATGATTAAAGGACTTGGTATAACGGGCGTATGGAAAGAAACACTCATATTAACAGGTATGACCATCTTACTTTTATTGCTTGCTATTAAGAATTTTAAAATCAGGCTGGCATGAGAACGCTAAAATTTTTATTGCAGAAAGAGTTCAGGCAGATATTTCGGGATCCTGCTATTATACGTGTCATTTTTATAATGCCTTCCATACAATTGCTTGTTCTTCCCTGGGCTGCCGATTATGAAATAAAAAATATTCAGCTTGCAGTAGTGGATCATGATCACAGCGATTATGCACAAAAGCTTGTGTCAAAAATTACAGCCTCAGGATATTTTAAACTAGACCAATACACCGCATCTTACAAAGAGGCATTGCATGAAATAGAGAAAGACCGTGCAGATATGATCCTCGAGATACCTGCTTTGTTTGAAAAAAATCTTGTAAAAGAAAAAACATCTGATCTTTTTATTGCAGTAAATGCGATCAACGGGGTAAAGGCCGGTCTCGGATCTTCTTATCTCCAAACTATTATCAGCGATTTTAATCATGATATAAGATTGAAGTGGGTGCAAACACCGCGCTTCAGCTCTGAAACAAGTATCAACATAGCTTACTCGAACTGGTTCAACCCACTAATGAACTATAAATTTTTTATGGTACCGGGTATAATGGTATTGCTTGTAACAATGGTGGGGTCGTTCCTGGCATCAGCAAATATTGTAAGAGAAAAAGAAATCGGCACTATTGAGCAGATAAACGTAACGCCAATTAAAAAATATCATTTCATTCTTGGTAAACTCATCCCATTCTGGTTACTCGGGCTCATTATTTTATCCATTGGTTTACTCATTGCGTGGCTCGCCTATGGTATAATTCCTGCCGGTAGTTTGTTTACTGTTTATGTTTTTGCAGGTGTGTATTTGCTTGCAGTGTTAGGACTTGGGTTACTCATCTCTACCTATTGCGGCACACAGCAACAGGCTATGCTCATCTCATTTTTTTTAATGATGATCTTTATCCTGCTTGGTGGTTTGTACACGCCGATTAACAGCATGCCCGAATGGGCGCAATGGATCACCAAATTCAACCCGGTATCTTATTTTATTGAAGTGATACGCATGGTTATGTTAAAAGGCAGCAATCTTGGTGATATATCAAGGCAACTATTTATCGTGCTTGGTTTTGCAGCAGTATTAAACACATGGGCTGTGATAAGTTACAGGAAACGAGCCTAAAGGTTTCTCGTTTGTTATTTATCGTTGTAATTGACTAAAGATATTTTTTTATGAGACGAGCCTGGCACAAAGTGGCATCGTTTGTTTCCGGTTTACCGGGATCACTTATACGCTTTGAACTTTATTCTACAGGATAAAAATCAAAACAAATTACTCTCCAGATCTTCTTTTCTTCCTTCCTGCCGATATTTTACTCTGTTATAAAAAACATTATCCTCAAGCTCATTTTTCCAAAAATTTTTTTCTGCAACAAAAGAAAGATTTGTAAATTAAATTTCTAAATCATTGCAATATGATAGACTTTAATCAAATAAAAATCGGTGATTATGTACTTGCCGACTCCGGGGATCAAAAATGGAATGGTGAAGTAATCGAACTAAATCATGATGATAAACAAATTTGTGTGGAAACGGAGGTCCAGTCATTTTGGTACGATCCCGAGGATATTTATCCAATCCCTATCACGGATGAAAGTCTTATCAAACTTAACTTCGTCAGGGAAGAGGAACCGGATGGAACCGTT
>DATBFI010000416.1:0-4357 GCA_036558585.1 Chitinophagaceae bacterium | reverse complement strand
ACCGACTATACAAAACCATTGAGTAAAAACACAACGTTGGAGACGGGTTTAAGAGCGCAGTTAAGAAATACTATCAGCAATAACGATACATATCTTGGCATTGATACAAGTGCAATGATCAAACTCCCGGATGCTGCAACTAATTACGAAAACCATGATAATGTATATGCAGCTTATGTGTCTGTGAAAAGCACCATCAAAAATTTCGGATACGAAGCTGGTTTACGGGCTGAAAGCTCCAACTACAATGCTGACATAAAGAACACGGGTGACAAGTATGACAACAAGTACCCCATCAGCTTGTTTCCTTCATTATTCCTCAGTCAGAAATTAAATGGTAAACAGGAATTGCAGTTGAGCTATACAAGGCGCGTTAACCGTCCAAACTTCTTTAACATGATTCCTTACACTGATCGCAGGGATAAATTAAATGTTACACAAGGTAATCCTGATCTGAAGCCGGAATTCACTAACTCGGTTGAGATGTCGTATGGAAAAACTTTCAAAAAGAGCAATAATATTCTCGCATCAATCTATTACAAGTACACTACTGATTTAATCACAAGATATCTTACCGACAGAGTTGATCCCGTTACGGGCGGTTATATCACAACGTGGGTCAATGCAAATTCAAGCTATGCCTATGGTGCAGAGTTAACCTCAGTGAATTACCTGACGAAGTGGTGGGATGCAACAACGAATGTGAACATATACAAATCAAAGATCAACACTGATAACATTAGTGGTATTTCGCAAGATGCAATGTTAAGCTGGTTCGGTAAACTCAACAACAATTTTAAGTTGCCGAAAAACTTTGGTGTGCAGCTTACTGCAATGTATCAAAGCAAAACAAATTTGCCCGTGAACAATAATCAGGGTGGCATGGGCGGTCCTCCTATGATGCAGGCACAAAGCGCCTCCCAGGGTTATATCCGTCCTTTCTGGGGTATGGACGCAGCAATAAAAAAGAGTTTTCTTAAAAATAATGCCGCAACAATTACTTTGAGTGTCAGTGATATTTTTGCCACACGCAAACAAGACCAGCATTCTGAAAGCTCATACTTTGTTCAGGACTATTATCGCATCAATAATCCGCAAATGTTCAAGCTCAACTTTACTTATCGCTTTGGCAAGATGGATATGTCGCTTTTCAAACGGCAAAATTCAAAAAGCTCCGGCACACAGGATGCGATGCAAATGGGCGGACAATAACAAAAAATCTATAAGCCCAATCGAAATGCCTGGGCTTTTTCCGTTCCCTGCAACTATTTGCACAAAGACTTTTGCTTCAGCAAATTTGTTAAAGTTAAACAGCCTGCTCCGGGCGGAACAGATGTTGAAGTGTTTTATCATATAAGCCTGGTAAAAAATATCTAAAAAATTATTTATGTGCATAAGAACAGAAGAAGTAAAACAGGCATACGCACATTGGAAAAATGCCATGATAAAAAGCGATCTGCACGTTCTTGAAAAAATTTATACCGACAATTTTTTGTGGACAAACAATATGGGTATAACAAACAATAAAACGGAAAACCTGAATAAGATCAGTTCCGGTAACCTCCGTTACTTGTCATGGATAAATGAAAGTATGACTGTTGATATGCTTGGCGATATAGCAATTATAAAAACAAGAGAAATATTAAAAATGATCGTGTATAATCAAAGGGTGAGTGCTGTTCAGGATGTCACCGTAATTTTTATAAATCAGGATGGGAACTGGTTGCTGGCAGGAGGACAAGAAATTAGTTGCAGTTTAAATTAATTACTGCTATAAAAATCATTTTAAAAAGGTAAAACCATATGAAACATCTATCTCTCTTCTTGTTTATTTTTTTATTACCGTTTATAGTAGTTGCTCAAACTGATAAAACTATACCGCAGCTTGGAAAAAATTCTATTAAAGAAGTTGTAGCGGCCATGACGCTCGAAGAAAAAGCGCATTTGGTGGTAGGCATGGGTATGCGTTTTGGCCCTCCGCAGGCAAGAAGAGACAGTGCTAAAACTTCTGCTACGCAGCAGCAACCTGTTATAGGACAAACGCAACAAAAAGTGCCCGGTGCAGCAGGAACAACATTTGCTGTTCCCCGCCTTGGCATTCCCTCTATTGTTGTTGCCGACGGACCTGCTGGCTTAAGGATCCAACCAATAAGAAATAATGACAGCTCGAAAACTTATTATGCAACTGCATTTCCTGTTGCCACTTTGCTTGCCTCAACATGGGATACAGCCCTTGTAAAAAAAGCAGGTATTGCTTTTGGCAGCGAAGTGCATGATTATGGAGTAGACATCCTGCTTGCACCGGCATTAAATATTCATCGCAATCCTTTGGGAGGAAGAAATTTTGAATATTATTCAGAAGATCCATTGGTTGCAGGGAGCATGACTGCGGCAATTGTAAATGGCATTGAATCAAATGGCGTTGGCACTTCAATCAAACACTTTGCTGCAAATAACCAGGAAACAAACAGGAATACGATCAATACAATTGTAAGTGAGAGAGCATTGAGAGAAATTTATTTGAAGGGATTCGAGATAGCAATAAAAAGGTCACAACCATGGACGGTGATGAGTTCTTATAATAAGATCAATGGAGCGTATGCATCGGAAGAATATGATCTGCTTACAACAATTTTAAGAAAAGAATGGGGCTTTAAAGGCTTTGTAATGACGGATTGGTTTGGAGGTAAAGACCCTGTTGCACAAATGAAAGCAGGGAATGATCTGCTGATGCCCGGCACACCGCAACAGGCACAACAAATTATTGATGCAGTGAACCATGATTCACTGGATGTAAAAGTACTTGATCAAAATGTTGAATGCATTTTACATATCATTCTTCAATCACCATCTTTTAAAGGTTACAAATATTCCGATAAACCTGATCTGAAAAAAGACGCGGAAGTTTCCCGCACTGCGGCCGAAGAGGGTATGGTATTGCTGAGAAATGAAAACAATACGCTTCCTTTAAAAAATGTAAAGAAAATTGCCGCTTTTGGAAATACATCTTATGATATCATCGCCGGTGGCACCGGCAGTGGCGATGTACATAAATCATACACAGTATCACTTATTGAAGGATTAACAAATGCAAACTATAGCGTTGACGAATCATTAAAAGATAATTATACAAATTATATAGCTGATGAAAAAGCAAAACGTCCGAAACCAAGAGGTTTTTTTGATGCGCCAAAACCAATAGCCGAAATGCTTCCTGATGCCGGTACACTTGAACAAAAAGCCAATGATGATGACATGGCGCTCATTACACTTGGAAGAAATGCGGGCGAAGGTGCGGACAGAAAACTGGAGAACGATTTTTATTTGTCAGACACAGAAAAAACGTTGATCAAAAATGTTGCTGATGCATTTCATGCAAAGAATAAAAAAGTAGTTGTGGTATTGAATATAGGTGGCGTGATTGAGGTTGCAAGCTGGAGAGATAATGTTGATGCAATTTTACTTGCCTGGCAACCAGGACTTGAAGGAGGCAATGCTATTGCAGATATTTTGAGTGGCAAAGTAAATCCATCAGGAAAATTGGCAACAACATTTCCTGTAGATTATAAAGACGTTCCGTCTGCAAAAAATTTCCCCGGCAAAGAATTTCCGGAGAGAGCTGTAGAAGGAAATTTTGGCAGGAAAATGATTCCTGCTGAAGTAACTTACGAAGAAGGTATTTATGTTGGCTACAGGTATTATAACACATTCAATATTCCAACGGCTTATGAATTTGGCCATGGTTTGTCATACACCGATTTCACTTACAGCAATCTCAAACTAAGCTCATCCGTCTTTAACGGAAAACTTACCGCAACAGTCACTGTTACGAATAGCGGCAAAGTTCCGGGCAAAGAAGCTGTACAATTATATTTAAGTGCTCCTGCACAAAAATCAGACAAGCCGGCAGAAGAGTTAAAAGCGTTTGCAAAAACAAATTTGCTGAAGCCGGGGAAATCACAAACTCTTACATTCACACTTGATGCCGCCGACCTTGCTTCATTTGACACGCAAAGCAGTTCGTGGATCGCTGAAGCAGGCAAATATGCAGTAAAGATCGGTTCATCATCAACTAAGATAAGGCTAAGCGCTGCATTTGGTCTTGCAAATGATATTGTGGTTGAGAAAGTAAATAAAGTATTGTCGCCACAGGAGAATATTAATGAATACAAACACGGCAATTCCAACGCTTCCAGCTTTATTTATGATTTGAACGGTTTTGCTGCTATAAGCAAGTAGTGTTACGTTAATAATAACTATCGTAACCTTTCATAAAAAGTGAAAGACGAGTCTCGGGCATCTGTCGTTTGATGGTTAACATTACAGTAATTGCTTCTCTTGCAAACGGTAAGAGTAA
>DATBFI010000415.1:0-14798 GCA_036558585.1 Chitinophagaceae bacterium | reverse complement strand
ATACGTCATTGGTGATCTGTTTAACCTTTGCATTATCTATTCTGAATGTAAAAATATCAGACTGGCCTTTTTTTACAGCGCTTAATAGTAGTGTATTTGCATCCAGCATAAAACCGGCATCAACAATTTGTTCAAAACCTTCAATTTGCTGCTGAAACCTTTTTATGTTAGCGATAACATCATAAACAAACATATTTATCTTTCCTTCTTTGGAATAGATCACCAGCAAACGGCTGCCCTTTCCATCCCAGGCAAGAATTGGATAATTGGGATTGATATCACCTGAAAAAGTACGCACGCCATACTTCAGTAATATTCTTGTTTCATAAAGATTATCAACAAACTTCACGCTGTACATGCCTTTTTTGTATTGCACCACGGCATAGGAATTATTTTTTGGATTAGGATTGGCAGCAAAACGATAATACTCATTTTTTGTCAGCTCTTCCACCACGCTTAATTTTCCCCTTGGCGCATTGCGGCGTTGCTTTATATCTTTTATATATCTATCCTGTTCATACGCCATGAAATCAGCAAGCACATCTTTGAATTTTTTTTTGCAGATACGCTGGGAAGCCGCATTTAGATTTTTGTACAATCTTGCGAGATAGAGAAAGTAAGTAACATTTTCAGGCTTATAATTTTCAGCGATATAATACCAGAATGCATGACCTGCCAAAGTTGGTTTTGCAAAAGCAAACTGGTAGAAGTTATTGTAGTCGCCACCCAGAATTGCACTCTTAAGATCATCGTCTTTTTGTGTACTCCAGTGTTCTGAAACGTATTCAACATAGCCATCGGTCAACCATTGGGGAAGATCAAGCAGGGCCTGGTTGCTGGCGAATTCACCAATATCATCACCAAATAAAATATTATCAGTAAGAATTTTTGCGATCCCTTCGCGTATCTGTCGCCTTAATGTATTTTTATTTCCGTCATAAAACAAGATCACTTTATTGTTTACCAGTTTTGTGATGCCCCCTGAGTTTTGCCAGTCAATTCCCAAACCAATATTGCTCGATTTATAATCATCATAATTATCATACACAACAAGATTAGCTCTCAGCTGTAAGGAATATTCAACTGCTTCCTCAATAGATGGTAGCTCCTCTTCAGCAACCTGTGTCACGAATTTTGCTATTTCAAGTCCACCCTGATTAAAATATGTATTGAAATTTGGACTTTGGTAAAATTTCCAGTTAAACTTTTTATACTGCATCCGGTTTTTACCGTACTCAACAGAATTTACCTGGGCTTTTAGAAAATTTGGAAGAGATGTAACAACTAGAAAAAAGCAGACAACTAATCTAACACGATTAACTTGCATATCCTTTCTTTAAAGTTCTAAAATTAGTATAATTAGTGTAACTGAATGTAAAAATAGTGTTATGATACACGTTGAAATATTCACCTTTAATCCAATGCAGGAGAACACATATTTGTTGTGGAACGAAAAAGGCCGCGCGATTATTATTGACCCTGGTTGCTATTTTACCAACGAGCAGGAGACATTAGAAAAATTCATAAAAAAAAAGAATCTAAAACCCGTACAACTCCTTAATACGCATTGCCATTTGGATCATGTATTCGGAATTAAATGGATAGCTAAAACCTACCAGCTTGAATTATTTATTCACCCAAACGAAGAGAGAGTTTTGGAGTTTGCACCAGCCACAGGTATTATGTGGGGCTTTGGATACGACCCTTACAATGGCGCTTTTCATTTTCTCCGGGATGGGGATAGTATCAGCTTTGATGACGATAAACTTGAAGTGATTTTTACGCCCGGACATTCTCCCGGCAGCATTTGTTTTTATTGCAGGAAACAAAATTTTTTAATTGGTGGTGACGTGCTCTTTCTTGAAAGTATTGGCAGGACAGATTTGCCCGGCGGTAACCACCAGCAACTGTTAAACAGCATACAAAAGCAACTATTTATTTTGCCTGATGAAACTGTTGTTTATCCCGGTCATGGGCCAGCAACTTCTATTGGTCACGAGAAAAAATATAATCCGTTTTTGAATGGATTGGCATAAATAAAATAAGAAAATCATTTTGGAGATTTACATCTTCACAAATTCAACTCTCCTGTTATTTGCCTTTCCTTCAGTTGTGTTGTTATTGTCCACAGGTTGTGTTTCGCCCTTGCCATCTGTTTGCAGGCGAGATGCATCAATGCTGAAATTTTGTACCAGTGCGTTTTTCACAGATTCGGCCCTGCGCTTCGATAGATCAAGGTTACTGTTATCATCACCATCGGAATCCGTGTGACCAATGATCATTACTTTCACACCGGCATTTTCTGTAAGAACGTTAGCGATATCTTTTAATGTTCCATAAGATTCAGGTTTTATTTTGTCGCTGTTCACATCGAATAAAATTCCTCTTGTAACAAATTTACCTTCAGTAATGAGTTTGTTGCGTGTATCCGGTGCACCAACTGCGAGCTTGATGTTGCTGATGAGAAAGCGGTCTTTCTCATTATTCATGTCTGTCCAAATGTCAAAGAGTACAGTGCTGTAAATTTTGTCGGCAGGAAATGCCCGGGGAAGATCAAATACTTTTTCTTCATTCAAATAAACACGAACCCTTTGTGTTTGCCGCCAGATCGAAACATGCAACTTTGTTTTGCCGTTAACGCTGTTGAACTGGATCGTATTCACCTCATTTTTGATCACGCTTGCACCGTCCTCAAAACTTTCTATATGCGTGCTTCCGCCGTTGTTTGCTCCATTGGTAGGATGAACGCCGATCTTTACTCCTGAGCGTTTTTCCAGCGGGATGAAACTATACTCAAATGTTTCTTTGCCATTTTTCCCGGTAAGAAAAAAAAGATCAAGCGCGGGTGAGTAATAACTGAATTTTTCATTGCATATCACATCGTATTCAAATGTAAAATTATCAGGCAGTGTTGTCATGTACATAGGAACAAACCGCCCTTTTTTAGGGACCATGAGCCAGTGCCCTTGCTGATTGGACGCAGTGACAACTTCACCGCTTGAATTTGTATTCCATTTGGCAGGAAAATCGCCAATGGCCTCTTGTGAGAAATCTTCATACGCAACTATTTTTTCCCCTGGAACAAAATCATATTTGGAATACGTGATAAGCGATGAAGAATTGGTTGCAGTTGAATCGTTGGTTTTTGAACTATCTGCAACTGTTCCGGAAGATGGTTTGTTGGGAGAATTATTTGTGTTATCAGCGCCCCCGTTTTTTGTGGGTGTTTTCTTTTTCCCGGTTCCGTCAACAGTATTGTCAATTGCTCTGTCCACTTTTTCGTTGGCTTTTTGTATTGCCTTGTCCTTAGCATTGTTGAGCACGCGTTTTAAAACCTGGGCATGCATTGCGCAATAACAGCAGGATAAAAAGGCTAAGAGCAGGAGTAATTTTTTCATAGTGGCAGCGTTTGCTATTAAGTTACAAACTTTTTTTCAAAACAAACCGTTTATTGAATTCTTCTTTCTCATCGCAGTCAATGACCACAGATAGAGAGAAAATTATGATCGTTTGCGTGACTGTTGGTTTGACGATCCTCAGGAATAAAGGCACGATTAAAAAACTAAAGTTGAAGGTAATTGATTAGAGGATTGTAAATAGTTCTATCTTTTCATCCTTTCCTCTCAACTCATTTTCTCCCAATGGTTTGATTTGAAATTGAGAATCAAGGCTAAGTTTTTTTGCCAGGTCACCCGAAATAAGGATATCAACTTTATAAGTATTACAAAGCCCTTGTATGCGGGCAGTTGTATTAAGCACATCACCTGTGAAGATTATGTCTTTTTTGATAACACCTATTTCCCCTGCAGTGACTTTTCCAAGATGAAACCCTGCTTTGAATTCAGGCAGTAATCCAAAATGCTCGTTGTATTTCCCCGCCTGCTTTCGGATAGCTGCTTTCATTGCAAAAAAACATTGAATACAATTATTGTTTTGCAGTCCGTTTTCGAGTTGCCATGATACAACGATCTCATCACCTACGTATTGATAAACTTCACCGGAACAATCAATAATTGAATCAGATAAATCTGTGTAATATTCTTTAAGCATTTCGAAGTACTTAACATGGCCTAAGGCTTCAGCAATAGTTGTGGAAGATTTCATATCCAGAAACATATAGATCCTTTCCTCTTCTATGGGATGGTAATATTTTCCTGTAAAAAAATTACTAAGAACTCCAAGGCCGATGTTTTCACTTACTTCAGTATAAAATTGCGTGACAATAATTATCGCAGCTATATAAACTGTAACACTGATAAAAGAATAATTAGTAAAGAATGCCCAAACGTGCAGCCAAAACTCTTTATTAAAAATAGCAGTTGAGAGGTCATTTGTTGTAGCAACGAGCGTAATGACGAGGAACAATAAAATTATTGCGAGGTAAATAATTGATTTCAGTAAAAGCTTCTTGCTGAAACTTCTTTGTATAAACCATTTATTAAAATATAGTACCTCGAGCGTTCCGATCAGTAATCCTGTTATCAAAGCGGAAACAGGTGTAGCAAAGATATTCCTTCGGAAATCGTAAGCATTTCCCGTCGAGGGGTAATAGGTAAGATTTCCAAGAAGTCCCTTTTCAAGCAGTGTATACACAACACTAAATACAAACCAGATCACTCCAAAAGGGATAATTCGGAAAATACTTCTTCTGGTTTTTGGGGATAGCATTTTTAAAATTATAGAATAAAAACGCGATTGAAGCACGAGCACTGCTTCCTTGTGGCTGAAGATAAAAATTGTTTATAAATAAAGAATTGATATGCTAAAGAAACTACTGTTAGCAAGTGACATGCTATCAGTTCTGCCATTTCTAATAATGGGAACTGTTATGTGTTTCCTTATTCGATTACATAAAGTTCTTCAATGCGGTCGAAGTGCTTTTTATTCAGAGTTGCAAAGGGCAAATTGTTAGCCACAGCAGTTGCTGCTATAAACAAATCAGGAATGGCAATTTGCTTACGCTTATTTTTTAATTTTCGATTAATGTCAACTGCCGCCTTTGCAACTTCTTTGTCAAAAGGTAATACTTGGGTCTTTTATAAAAAGTTGTCCCAAAAATCTATTTGCCCTAAGGCAGCACCAGTATATATTTCATACTCGGTAATGGCAGAAATACAATAGACATAACCTTGTCGTACGAGAGATATTAAAGTTGCATTGGTTTTATCGGTATTGCGGAAAAGGTCAATGAGAATGAAAGTGTCAACCAATATTATTTTGTCCGCCATTGGCTGATAGCTTTTCTGGTTTTGGCAATTTCATCAAGCTGCTTTTTATTAAATGTTGGGGCATTTAATAAAAACTGTTCAAGATTAGTCATAGGGTCAACCTGTTTTGCTTGCTTCTCCACCTCAGTCTTTAGTTTTTTCCATTGCTTCGGAGGAAGTTGCTTTGCCAGTTCAACTAACTGATTAAATTCTATATCTACTTGCACTTGCATGAGGTCAAATTTAAGAAGTTAATCCGATTTTGCCCTGTAACGATTCTAAAAAATGCCAAGTGAAAGATGAAATTGAACAATATTTAAAAAATCAGGCTTCCCGGAAAAAGATGCGTATAAATGAATTTGGGTAACGTTGATTTGGCGCATTACAATAGTTAAAACCCGAGCATTTATTCTTTTCATTTCAACTATTTCTGTTTTGCTTTTGAGTAACAATCTTTTAATAGAAAACATGCCCGAAACTCCTCAGCTAAGCACAATCTTTGAAGATGTTGCAGGGAAGAAGTCCCCGGCTAAACACAAATCATTGGAGATTTTTCGAACGCGGGAGAAAACTGCATTTCATCAAGAAAATGATAGCCTATATCTAAATCTCAGCCGGGCATTAGCTATAATTATTTTTTTTACGAAAATAATTGTATGAAACATGTTATACTCATGCCGCTGTTTGTTTTATCAGTTTACTGCGTGCAGGCACAAATTAGTAATGCCGATACAAATTATACCACCCGTATCTCTTCCATAGAATGGATGGCTGATGGAAAAGCCATTTTATTAGGAATTGTAAAACATCATAAAACAGACGAACAGGCGCCCTTCTTTTCAAAAGTGTTTTTATATGATATACAAAGCGGACAATTAAAGTTTTTGTTTGATGACGGTAGCAATCTTGCTGCCTCTCCTGATGGCAAAAAGATTATTTTCCTGAAAAGAAGTGATAAAAAGCGACAGGATATTCGCTTCTATGATATAGGATCAGGAAAAGAAACGGTATTGAAAACAGATACAATGAGAAAATACGGGCTTGATTGGTCGCCCGATGGAAAGTATCTGGTTTATAACATTCTTGGGGGCCCTGACAAACCGGTTGATATTTTTGTAATGGAACTTTCCACAAAAAAGATCACGCAGGTTACCAATAGCGGCAGTGATAAAAGTTTTGATCCGATATGGAGCCCGGACAGCAAACATATTGTTTACTATCTTGAAAAAGGAGACAGGCATGACCAGATCTGGCTAACAGACAGAACAGGAGATTTTCATACAAACCTGACAAACGATACCACCACGCATAATTTTTTTCCGTCCTGGTTCGATCAAAATACAATCATCTATACACAATCTCCATCGCAACTTATAATGATGAGTGCTAATGGCAGTAACCGTAAAATAATTGAAGGCATAAACGCTACGCCGGTGAAATGTAACTCAAACGCCGGTAAGTTCGTTTATGTAAAATCAGAGGAAGAGAATAAACTGGTGATTTATGACTGGAAAAATAAAACAGCATCAGAGGTTCTTGATGGAACAAAGCTGATGAGTCTTTTTAATTAAAAAATTGAATTGCTGTAATGTCCTTAGCTAAACACAATCTTTCGTTATGTATGGTCAAGGCATTATAGATTGATCGCTTCTTCAAATTCCTTTAATACCTCATCTTCTGGTAAATTGCTGCTGTCAATAACTGTTGTTTTAAATTCTTGAGCCTGGTTTCTCAGGAACCTAAGCCAGTTCCTCATATCCGTATTAAACAACTCCGGTTGCCCCCTTTTGTGAGTGAGCCTTCTCTCCATCTCTTCCTCACTACAATCTAAAAGTATGATCTTGTAGTTTTTAAAATTATATTTTTCAAAACCGTTATAAATAAACTGCAAATTTACCTGGCCTTCAAAAAAGATCTTTTCGCCGGTGTATGCGTATATAAGTTTGCCAATCCATTCATACGTTTTGGCTTCCTGCCAGCCCAAAGGTGAACCAAACTCTTTTTGCATTTTCGATACTGGAGGCACTCCAATTTGATCAAAGTGAAGAAATGTCCAGGGCATACTTTTGTATTTTTTCTCTAGTTGAATAACCAAAGTTGTCTTACCCACACCGGAAGCGCCAGTTATGAAATGGATGGTTTTTTCCTTACTGCCGTTCATGTATCTTCTTAAAAAATATTTCGTAGAATGTTAGCACATTGCATGTCCGCACACAACCCTTTGAGAGGCATCCGAGAAGAAGGTCCGTAATATTTAAAAGAGTTCTTAATAAAAGAATTGCTCTGATACGATCTCACCCTCCCGCACTTCATATAGCATGATTTCATTGATTTGTATTCTTCCTAATCCATGCACGGTAATATCTACTTCTCTTACTACCGCAAAATGATTGCCGCCTACAATTGGTTCCGTTGTATAACGCCTGTGGGCCGATTCTATTCTTTTTATCCAATCCTCACCTTTTTTGCGAACAATAGCCTTGCCCTCTGCATTCCTGAAATAAGGGGAATTTGCAGGTTCTATACTTCTTACATTATCTGCAAAAAGTTCGTCCTGTATTTCAAACCATTTCTCCTGCCGGGCAAGTTCATTGAACCGACCGGCAACTTCCTTCGTTGTCAGTACTGTTTTATCTATTGTTGTCATCGTGGTCTATCTTTTATTGATTTATGGATCACTTTACAGTTTCACTTAACACGCCCGGGGTGACGAGTATTAATTAAACGACTTTATTATAACTATACAGTACTGCGGGTGAAGCGCAACAATTTTTTGAGCGCCTTAGTATTTCGGTAAAGATCCCTTTTGCCTCCGGCCTTACTCGTTGTTGTACTCATCATGGCGGCGAATCCAGAAGCCCGTTTCGTTGCGCCCGAGTGGTGCACGGTCGAGCCACTGGTACATGCCCCAGAGGCTGTCAAGACCGCGTGCGTACGCCGAGTAGGTGTGATATACAACACCATCCTCGAGCGCGAAAGCACTCATGCCGGGCCCCTCACGGCTAAACGTAGGCCAATCCGTGCCTGTGCTCGCGGCAATCTTCTTTCCAAATTCAGATGCTGTCTGGGTCTCGATATCATTCGTGCGTGAACTGAGTCCGCTTTTCTGGTAATTGTATTCTATATTTCCCGAGCGCTGTTGCTCCTCCGTGTAAGAAACGTTGAAATCGTAGTTGAAATCATTGTCCCGGGAAGATGCCCACGGGAAGTTCCAGCCCATTCGCTGTTTGTATGCCTGCAGTTTTTCGAGTGGTGCCCGCGACACTGCCCAGAGCATCACATCATGGTTTGCAAGATGAATCCAGAAGCCATTGAAGCCATCTGCAATTGCGGAACAATGCGGACACCCTGCCATATAATCGGGTCCGAACATAAAGTGATAGACGAGGAGCTGCGAGCGCCCTCTGAAGAGATCAACAAGCGAAGCTTTTCCTTCATCGGTTTCGAACCAGTACTCCTTGTCAGTCCTGAGCCAGGGCAGCTCCTGCCGTTTCCGCGCTACCTCGTCGCTACGCCGCGTCAGTTCCTTTTCGGTTTTGAGCAGTTCCAACCGGGCCTCCAGCCATTCTTTTTGCGAAACCACCTTATGGTTTTCGATTCCATGTACGGTTTTGATTGTCGGCATAATTCTCTCCTTGTTTATTATTATGTTGTCAGGTTGATTTAAATTGTTAAGAGCAAGCATTGTTAATGTATGACCGGGCCAAAAAACATTCGTGATTTCTCAGCAAATATTTTTTTACAATAGCACATTCTGCCGTCTGTATAAACAACCACCTTGATTCCAGTTTTTCATTGCTTTATTTTTAGTGCAATGTTTTTTACCAGGCACAAAACTATTGTCTAAATTTTACTTTACAAGGTGGCAAAATGGACTTTGTAGTGGGTTGACTTGGACATGATAAATTTTTATGTTTGTAAAAAGATCAGATGAAACATCTTACCATATTAGTCCCTGATGGAGAGGGTAACAACCTAAGCAGTATAGTAGGCGCTTACAAAATATTTACAAGAGCCAATGAATATTGGAAGAAAACGGGCAGGACGGCATTATTTAAAATAGAATTAGCAGGTATTTCAAAAAAAGTAGAATTCTACGATGGCTTATTTACAGTAAAGCCTCACACAAATATTTCAGGTATCATCAAAACGAATCTCATCATTATTCCTTCATTGAATCATAATTATCAAAAAACAGTTAAGCAAAATAAATTGATGATCGACTGGATCGAGCGACAGTATAAACATGGTGCAGAATTAGCAAGCATATGCACCGGTGCATTTTTACTTGCGTCATCAGGGTTACTGGATGGAAAAACCTGTTCTACACACTGGTCTGCGGCAGATAACCTAAGAACGATGTTTCCAATGCTGAATGTGCAAACTGATAAACTGATCACAGACGAAAATGGAATTTATACGAATGGGGGCGCTTATTCTTTCCTCAACCTGATCATTTATCTTGTAGAAAAATATTATGACAGGCAAACGGCCATTTTTTGTTCAAAAGTATTCCAGATTGAAATAGACAGGCAAAGCCAGTCAGCATTTACAATATTTACCGCCCAGAAGTCGCATGGGGACGAAGTAATTCAACAGGCCCAGGCATATATTGAAAATCATATGGATGAAAAAATATCTGTTGGACATTTGGCTTACAGGCTTGCTGTAGGCAGGCGGAACTTTGACAGAAGGTTTATCAAAGCAACCGGTAATACTCCTGTTGAATATTCACAAAGAGTAAAAATTGAATCGGCAAAAAAAGCATTTGAAACCACCCGCAAAACCATTAATGAAGTAATGTACGAAGTTGGTTATTCCGATGTAAAAGCATTTCGCGAAATATTCAGAAGAATTACAGGAATGTCACCACTGGAATACAGAAACAGATACAATAAGGAGGCGTTGGTTTAAAAGAACGTTGGCAAAAATGGGTGGAATTGCAAGTAACTCAACCCATTCTCACTTTTCACCCGGTAATAATCAAAATGGCTCTTCCTGGCCTCTGTTGGGTGTTGTCATTAATAGACCCGAGGTTGAAAATAATTGAAGCTTATTGCTTATTGTTTGTGTGACTGCTGTTTCCTGATGCGGCTGAGCGTCTCCGGTGAAATTCCAAGATAAGAAGCGATCATATGCTGCGGTACACGTTGCATAAGCGAGGGATACTTTTTTAGAAAATCGTTGTACCGCTCTTCTGCCGAAGCACTCAAAGACGAAACAATACGCTGATTTTTTGCTGCGACACTTTTTTGCAAAGCGGCTTGATACAAAACTGATGCCTCCGGGATAGATTCAGTTAATTTTTGAATGGAAGGAAGTTCTGTAAGCAAAATCTCAGAATCTTCAAGGGCTTCAATAAAACATTGCGACGGGACATTACTTTTAAAGCTCATGTCTCCTGTCCACCAATTTTCAGGTGAAAATTGAAGAATATGTTCCTTTCCTTTATCATCTATAGTATAAGTCCGTAAACAACCCGAGGCCACAAAGACAGAATACTTTGTCCTCTCGCCTTCACGAAGGAGAAATTCACCTTTATTAACCTTTTTTGGAATGAACAGTGTTTTAATAAATTCAAATTGCTCATCCGTTACAGGAAAGCTGCGCTCAAAAAATGCTCGTAATTTATCAAACATGATCAAGGACTTTGTCAAAGATAGCACACAATGAAGTGCAGGTGATGACATTCTGTTCGTTCCGAAGGGCAGCACAATAACGATCCGCAGAGATGTTGAAAAGTAAAAGTGATGTACATTTAATGCTCTGTCTGCTTAACCCCATATCGTATTGCTGCTTCAAGTATACCAATGTCTATGTCTTTTAGAGCTTTGAACCTAATGCAATACCCGGTCACTTTCGCTTTGCCCAGTTTTTTTCCATACGTTTGGGCTAAGTAAGTCTTATCCTTTATACCAAGGATATAGACAGAGATTCCGGTTTTGTTTGCGCTCATTCCAATTTGAAAAAACTCTCTGGTTTTTCCATTAGTATATTTTATTGTGTGTAACCCATATCCTATGGTAGGGTTACTGATAGTTTGATTTTCGCTGTTTTTACCATCGTCGAACCATAATTTACATTCTGGTAACACTTGAAGGGTGAGCCGGTGCAACTCTTGCATATCACTACGTTTTGGTTCAGGTTGGCCGGCAATATATTTTTTGATTTGTTCCTGTACATTCATATACGGTTGCATACTTTGCCAAGTCGGTTTAACAACGCAAGATTGTAAATGTCTTACAAGTTAGCCTTTTTGTATTGGCTATTTGGTGAATAAACCCTTTTCTGTCAGCGCTTACAAACACAAAGGTTAGCATTGGCAGCAAAAATGTTCTTTCAATACACACAAGTTACAAGTTTGCAGGCAGCCCGGGCATTACAGCCAACGGTTCGGTACTTGCTCTGGCAAGCATTATCGTTATGGAACACTGGTACCGAACCTGATTTATGATCAAAGATATTAGTGCAGAAATTCCTCCGTCAAGGAGTTAAAAAACATCCGCTATTTATTTATTACTGAGTTGTTCTGCCAGCCCGATGAGAAGTCCTTCAGGTCCCCGGATGTAGCAGAGGCGATACAAGTCCTCATACTGAACCACTTCTCCAACGAGCTGAGCACCATGCTTGCTGAGCCTCGATACCATCTCGTCAATGTCTTCAACAGCGAACATGACACGCAGGTAGCCGAGAGAGTTCACAGGGGCTGTCCGATGATCTGAAATGGTTGGCGGGGTGAGAAATCGTGAAATCTCAAGCCGGCTGTGTCCATCCGGGGTAACCATCATAGCAATTTCTACACACTGAGAGCCCAGTCCAGTAACACGACCAGCCCATTCACCCTCGATTGTTGCTCGTCCTTCAAGCTTCAGACCTATTTCCGTGAAAAAAGAGATGGCTTTATCAAGAGATTCCACAACAATACCGACATTGTCCATTCTCAGTAATTTGTTTTTTGTCATAGGTGCATCTTGTTATAAATTAAAAGTCAAGAATCTTTATATAAGGTTTTATCAGGAGTCATCTGAACTCTGGAGCATCCCAAGGGAAAGGTAACATTTGTCGCTTAATTTTTAATTATTAACGTCCAACGAACTAAAGCGGATTAAAGTTTCTCTCTGTTTTATTTAGTCAGGTAATCCTTTTCCTTCATTAATGAATTTCACTAAGGTATTGATATGCCCATTCCACCCTTTTTCACAAACATCATAACATTCAACTTCCGGCACCAAACCAACATGAGTAAAATCAATTTTTGTTTTACCCCGCCCGACCAGGTCACCCGGGCGGGCATTTTCTTGCGAAACTTCAAAAACAACTTCAGTATTATTCCATTCTTTTTTATCCTGAAACCAGGGCAAATAACAATCAGTAACCTTCCAAACCACTTTTTTGTCTGGCACAAATTCGCTAATAATAAAATCAACAAAAGAGGGTTCTCCAAACGGAACGGTGAATTTATCATTCAATCTCCCGGCACTCCCGGAAAAATCTTTTTTCCACCAAAAATTTATCTGGCTTATTTTTTTCATGGCTTCTTCTGCAGAAGCATCAACTATAATGGTTCTGTGATAATTTTTGTTTTCCATTTTAGTTTTACCTTCAAAATGTTGGTTTCTAATCTCTGCTGCTTTAGCCATTTCTTTTGATGGTGTACCAACTGTGATAAGGTGAAACAGCCAATCCTTAATAACAATATTCCAACCCTTCTCACACATTGTATAACATTCTTTGTTAGGAACAAGTCCTTCGTGTGTAAAATGAAGAACAGTTTTGTTGCCTTTGGTGCTTATCTCAAAGATCATTTTTGTGTTTGTCCATTCATCCTTGTTTTTGATCCAATCCAGTTTGCTTTCTGTAACAAGCCAAACAACTTTTTTGTCTGGAATAACCTCAATCAATTTCTGTTTTGAATAATGCTGATTGGGGTGGTTAATGATAAATTCATCATTCAGTTTTGTGCTGTTTCCTTCAAAATCTTTGCTCCACCATTTTGTAACATCATTGATTGCACTGAAGACTTCTTTTGCTGATTGCACAACCTCAATAGTTGCGGTGTAATTTTTATTTGTCATCTTGTTTTATTTTTAATTGTGATACAAAAAAAGATAAAACAATGTGCGGAAAATTGTAAAAATCGGAAGTGGTTTATGTGAGAGTGCTATTCCCTGTAATAATTTCTGCCAAAGTCATTTGCCTGCTTTTCAAACTTTGCAGGCGGCAATCCCGTGAAGCGTTTGAAATCCTTTATAAAATGAGATTGATCGTAGTAGAATTCGTAAAAATCATTCCTGGAAAATGATTTTTCATTACCGTTAATAAGTGATTGATAGTATTGCCTGAAACGGATAATGGAACATAAATTTTTGGGACTTACGCCTAATTTATCATTGAATTTCATGTTTAGCCAACGACTGCTGTAACCTGTTTTCTTCTCCAGTTCTTTAACAGTAATCTTTCCTTTAGAGAATATTATTCTTTGCACACAGTATTCAAAAATCAAATCTTCATCCTGCAACGAAAGTTGGTTGAGTAAGAATTGTTGCAACAAAACTATTTTTTGTTGCACCGGTGTGGTGTTATTAATTTGTTCTATCAATCGCTTTCCTCCGTTTCCCAAAACATCACTTAAGGAATAAATTTGGTTCTGGATATCATTAAGCGTGAAATGAAAAAAACGATATGCTCCCCGCGGATTAAATTCAATTCCGATAGTTTCCGTGGCCACATCCTTATCAACGTCCAATATAACAGGCACATCAACCAGGCCCGTTAAAGTAATGTCATGTTCTTTTGATGCAAATGTTTTTCCGTCCATTGCAGCAACAACTCCATTTTGATAAGAAACCGTGAGTTTGATATTCCCGTTGGGTACAACCAATTTCATATCATCAACAGGCATTTTTCCGCCGCTTTCAAAAAGCCACATTTTTTCAATGTAGTTTTTTAGCAGAAAATGGGGTTCAATATGATGAAATTGCATTTGCATTTACCTTGTCGAAGCCTAATGCCGTCAATACTTGAAACCATGTGTATCGTTACTTTCTCAAAACAACCACAATCGTTGAAGTGTCGGCATAACTGTCATTAATCAAAAATACGAAAGAGGCTGTGTCGATTGTAAATGAAATTTAGAATTGAGGTCGTGCGCAAGCATTTCTGTCAACGGTTAACGGCTACAAAATATATTCTTCTATTCATTGCTTTTCATCTGCCCAACTACTGTGATAACCCAACTAAAAGCTGCTGCCACGTCGCGTCAGCCGCCATACGGCGCATGTTAGCAGCGGGGCTTAGTTCACTGCATTCAAGGCATGCCTCGATTTTATCTCGCTGTCTAACTTCTCATAGCTAACAGGTTGTGTCAAACCTTGTAGCGATTTTAATGTTATTGAATGTTGGCTCCGTGTGTACTCATTGAGTTCCTTTGTCGCCAAAACATAAAATTCCCACTGATTTAAGTTCAAGGGATTAATTGTTTCTTTGTTATCATGATAAAGTAAGCAAAAAACATAAACGTCAGCATGCCTTTTTTTCATTTTGGACCATGTATTAATTGAACTGTCCCAATACAATGAAGGTCTTGTACGA
>DATBFI010000414.1:0-11991 GCA_036558585.1 Chitinophagaceae bacterium | reverse complement strand
CAGATGGGAACTTCGCTTTACAAAATACTCCTGAAGCCAAAGCCGCATTTCTTAAAAGATATGCTCTTGCCAATACCGACTGGTTTGATATCTTATTCAAGAATTCAATAACACAAGAGCATTCATTAAGCATCTCCTCCGGCACGGAAAAATCACAGAACTTTTTTTCTGTAAGTTATTACAATGATCCGGGCTGGACTATTGCTGATAAAGTTAACCGCTATACATTAAATTTTCGAAACAATTATAATTTCTCAAACAGGTTAACTGGTGGTTTTCTGACCACTGCTTCGGTGCGACAGCAAAAGGCTCCCGGTGCATTAAGCCGGGATGCAGATCCTGTAACCGGCCAATTCCAGAGAGATTTTGATATTAATCCGTTTAGCTATTCTTTAAATACAAGCCGTACATTAACTGCTTATGATTCGAGTGGCAATCTTGAATATTTCAGGAGAAATTTCGCTCCCTTTAATATTATCAATGAATTAGAAAATAATACCCTCGATATTAATGTAATTGATTTGAAATTGCAGGGCGAATTAGGGTACAGGTTCAACAAAAATTTTCGCTATGATTTCATCGGGGCTTTGCGATATGTAAAATCTACAATTGAACACCAGATCACTGAAAATGCAAATATGGCTAATGCCTACAGGGCAGATGACAATGCAACGATAGCGGAGAACAATAAGTTCCTGTACAGAGATCCGGATAATCCTTCCGCCCCACCGGTTGTAGTTTTACCTTATGGTGGTTTTTACAACCGGACCGAAGATAAATTGGTTTCTTTTGATGTAAGAAACAGCCTAAATTATCTTGACACTTTTAGCAGCAAGCATATACTAAATGTTCTTTTAGGGGTACAGGCAAAATCTGCTGACAGGCAAAACTTTAATAATACCGGCTATGGTTATCAATATGACAATGGCGGAGTTCCTTTTATTGATTACAGAATTCTTAAGCAAACGATCGAAGCCAGCTTTCCCTATTATGGTATGACTAAAACTTATGACCGGTTTGCTGCTTTTTATTTAAATGCACAATACACTTTTGACAGGAAATATAATTTTTACGGTACTGTTCGCTATGATGGATCAAATACTTTAGGCTCATCGAAAACTGCACGATGGCTGCCAACCTGGAGTTTTGGAGGTGCATGGAATATGGAAGAAGAAGGATTTTTGAGCGACGTTAATTGGATAGATTATTTAAAATTGAGGGCCAGTTATGGCTTAACAGCGAGTTTAGGACCTGCAACCAACTCCGGCGTTGTTTTGAAAAGTCTTACTACCAACAGAACTTTTCCTGACGAAAGAGAATCTGTGATTCAAATCGCGCATTTGGAAAACTCAGATTTAACCTGGGAAAAGAATTACCAAACGAATGTAGGTTTAGATGCAGGGTTATTTAAAGGACGAGTGAATTTTACTGTGGACTTTTACAAACGAAATAGCTTCGATCTTATCAGCCTCATTAGAACAGGCGGTATTGGTGGTGAAGCGGAGAAAGTGGCCAACTATGCCGATATGAAATCTCATGGAATTGACGCATTACTTGGCGCACAAATCATACGCATGAAAAACTGTGGCTGGAGAACTAACTTAACTTTCGGGTATAATACAACTAAAATAACGAATGCTAAAAATGAACCAATCATATTTGACCTCGTTAAAGCTGAAGGTGGAAATACGGAAGGCTACCCTGTTAATGGTTTATTCTCCATCGCATATAAAGGGTTAGATCATACTAGTGGTGTGCCTCTTTTTATAAATGAAAAGGGGGAAGTAAGCTCCGCCGTGTATTTGCAGGACCAAAGAATAGAAAACCTCGTGTTTGAAGGTCCCGTTGATCCTAAGTTTACAGGCGGATTTTCCAATACGTTTAATTACAAATCTCTCTCACTTAATATATTTCTTGTTTACCAGGCTGGTAATAAGATCAGGTTGTACCCTGCATTCAAGACTGAATATTCAGATTTTGATGCAACACCCAAAGAATTTCTTGACAGATGGTTAAAGCCCGGCGATGAACTTGTAACAAATGTGCCATCCATTCTTGACGCCTATCAACGTTATCTCGTAAATGGCAGTGGTGCAGAACCCTATAATAACTATAATTACTCAACAGAAAGAGTAGCAGACGGAAGTTTTGTAAGATTAAAAACTATGTCTCTGACATATAATTTCGGACAGAAATTACTGAAGAAAATAGGTTTTAATTCTTTATCAATTGCTGCTGTCGCTACTAATTCATGGCTGATCTACTCGGATGATAAATTAAAAGGACAGGACCCGGAATTTTTTAATTCAGGAGGCGTTGCAGAGCCTATTCAAAAACAGTTTACACTCTCAATAAAAGCAGGCCTATAAAAATAAAAACATGAAAAAAATATTTTTTTATTCTTGTTGTTGCTTAATGATCGCATCTGTTTCGGCATGTAATAAATTTCTTGAGAAAGAGCCTGATAACAGGGCAGTGATTAATACACCGCAGAAAGTATCTCAATTATTAGGTACTGCTTACCCACAGGGAAATTATCAGCCTTTTGCGGAAACAATGAGTGATAACGTTACCGATATAGGAAACGGGGATGTTCCAACCGACAACACTATTCATGATCCTTATTTTTTTATTGATACACGCGAAAATCAGCAAGACTCTCCTGAATTCTACTGGGACGCATGCTATACTGCCATAGCCGCGGCTAACCAGGCTTTGGAAACAATTAGTAAAGTTTCTGATCCGAATGATTATACTGCACAAAAGGGAGAGGCATTGGTCGCAAGGGCCTATGCCCATTTCATGCTTGTCAACTTTTTTTCTAAATTCTATGATCCAACAACAGCATCAACAGATCCCGGGATACCTTATGTTACGGAGCCCGAAACCGTTTTTATTAAACAATATGACAGGAAAACTGTGAAGTATGTGTATGATATGATTGAAAAGGATTTGTTAGAAGGATTGCCTTTGATACAAGACAAAGTTTATAACGTTCCAAAATATCATTTCAACAAGGCGGCAGCATATGCGTTTGCCACGCGATTTTATTTATTTAAAAAAGATTACGCAAAGGTAATACAATACGCCACCCTTGCAGTTCCCGGAAATAACTATGCACCCAATTTACGCCCATGGAATACGACCTATAAAAATATAACCGATGTCTCTGAACTGTTTAAAATTTATGCAAAAGCAACCGAGAACGCCAACCTTCTTTTAGTTGAAACTTCTTCTGTATGGGCTCGTAAATATGACAGATGGAGGTATGGAGTTGATGTGCGCAAGCAACAGGAGATATTTCCAAGGCCTGATCCTATAACCGGTGGCAACTTTGCTTTTGCATTATATTCCTATTCAAACACTCATTTTTTGGTGCCAAAAATTGACGAATATTTTGTAAAGGAATCAGTAAATGCAGAAATCGGCATCGCCTATGTAATGGTCCCCCTTTTTACTGTGGAAGAAGTACTGTTCAACCAAACTGAAGCATATGCTTACACCGGTAATATTGCAGCTGCTCTTTCTAATCTGAATACTTATGCAAGTACACGCATAAATAATTACAATCCCATAACAAATAATATTACTGCTGATAAGATTAATGCCGTTTTTGGAACGACGGATATTAAACAGGGTTTGATAAAAGCAGTTTTATATTACAAAAGAGCAGAATTTATTCATGAAGGAATGCGATGGTTTGATATTCTAAGATATAAAATACCGGTTGTTCATACAACAATAGATGGCGAAACGATGACGCTCGGGCCCGAAGACTTGCGCAGGGTTTTGCAAATACCGCAATCAACAGAGCTTTCAGGTTTAGCTCAAAACCCGCGCTAAATTTTATAAGTAAAAAAATAATAAAACGAGCCATGAAAATAATAAAAGCAATAATTCTTATTTCAATCTTCGGAGTATTGGCTGTGTCATGCAGAAAGGAGGAAGACCTTGGAAATGTCGACAATATACCCGGTCTCGGCGGGGATCAATGGACTGAGGGAGCTATTGATAAATGGATCTTTGACAGTTTAACTGCTCCATACAATATTTCCGTGAAGTATAAATGGGACCAATCGGAGATTGACCTGGACAAGACACTTGTTCCTCCTAAGGAAGACCAGGTTATCCCATTGTTAAGTGCTATAAAAAAAGTATGGATAAATACATATGTTGCGGAAGCGGGCATTCTGTTTTTTAAAAATATAAGCCCCAAATTTTTTATTCTCGTGGGCAGTCCTGCTTATTTAGATGGCGCAATTAAATTGGGTGAAGCAGAAGGAGGGCGCAAAGTAGTTTTATACAATGTAAATAACTTCAGGATCAAAGGAATGAACGGCTATTCATTATCTGATACAGATGGTGTAAAAGAAGTATTTCATACTATACAACATGAGTATGCGCATATCCTCGATCAGAACATAAAAGTTCCGGTTACATTCAGCCAATCGAGTGCGAGTGCTTATACATCTGACTGGTTAAATGTTTCTTTACAGGAGGCAATAAATGAGGGCTTTATTTCGCAGTATGCTATTTCCGGCAAAGACGATGATTGGGCTGAAATGGTTTCGATTATGTTAGTTGAAGGAAAACCATGGTTTGACAACTTCGTTAATAGTATTAATTACACCGGTACCACTGCTAATGGCACTACTGCTGCCGTAGCAAGATCAAGATTAAGAGATAAAGAAGCCGCTGTTGTAAGTTATTTTAAACAGTCGTGGAATATTGATTTTTATAGCTTACAGGCACGAGTGCATGCTGCTATCGGGTCTCTTCTTTATTAATAAGATAATTATTAAAAATATAAAATGAACAAGGTTTTAATACTCATTTTTTTAATCAGTGCAGGTTTATCATCATGTCAAAAGGATACTGATAAACCAATATTTAATGAATCGCCTGATGAACGGCTGAACGAGACACTTGCTGCTTATCAAAGCCAGCTTTCCGGTGCAGAAAATGGCTGGAAAGCATTAGTTACAACAGACAGCGGCAAGGGTGCTACGTACAGTTTTTATTTCAGGTTCGATAATGAAAACAGGGTGGTAATGGTCTCAGATTTTGATTCTGCTTCCGCAGTTACTCCAAAAGAAAGCAGCTATCGCTTAAAAGCATTGCAACAGCCCAGTCTTATTTTTGATACATATTCTTATTTACATGTTCTGTCCGATCCTGATGCTTCGCAAAACGGAGGGTTCTATGGAGCAGGCTTATTTTCTGATTTTGAATTTTACTTCGATTCCGTAACAACCGATACTATAAAACTTGTGGGAAGGTTGCATGGAAGTAAAGCAATTTTGATACGCGCTACAAAAGAAGAGGGCGATGCATATTTGGGCGGTCAGTTTGTTCTGTTCTCAAATTATTTGGATAAGATACTTACTTATTTTAAGAGGTTTACCATAGAAGGCCAGTTGTATGATATAAAGGCCGATCCGGTTCACCGGACCATTATTTTTAGCTGGCTTGATGGCAGCGGAAATACGCATACCTTCTCCACTACATACTACAATCTGCTGGATGGAGTTGTATTATCACAGCCTCTTGTTAATGGTAATCTTACTATCAGCAGTTTTACAAACGCAGTATGGAACGGCACTTCACTTACAGTATCTGCCGGGGGAAAAAATGGTGTTATTGCTCCAACAGTTTTCCCTTTGAAGGTTGATGTTACCGCAGCCAGCAGCTGGTGGCAATCTGCAGTTAATAATGCTAACACTTATTGGATATCACCTACTGGTTTTCATGTAAATGGTGTTGACGATGCTTTTGGTATAACTACACTTGACAGGTATTATTATTTGATATATTGGCCTGAATATGATACTGGCAATGACTTGTTTGCCCCTGTTTTTGTTGATTCTACCGGTACAAGCTTAGAACTTCATTATGGCGCTGCTCCCTCAACGCCTGATTTTTCTTCGCCGGGACTTGCAAAATTTACCTTATTAGGCAACTATGGACCTTACCCCACTACAGGACCAGCAGCTTTGAGCAGAAACCAACTGCTTATTCCTGAGGGCTACTATTTTGTAAAAACAGGCGAAACCAGTTATGACATGATAAGCGCTAAGGATGGCAAGGCCTGGATCTCCTGGCTGTTAGCACTATAAAAAAACAACACTCGATGGATTTCTCTTTCACGCATTTCATTTATAGAACGTCTACGATTATGCGGCAGGTTGGTTCATTTGTCGGGAGCATTACAAAAAAATAAATTGCTCTACCTTTAGAAAAATGATAGCTATGAAACAATATAAATGGACCCTCCTTTTATTGTTTTGTATCACCGAATTTAATTTCACAAAACCATTTCATCAAAATAATAATTGGCAACAATTGTTTAATGGTAAAGACTTTAGTGGCTGGGATACTTATATAGGACCGCCTCTTGATGACGCAGGAAAAAAATTGAGCGATATTCCTGTTGGACTGAACAAAGATCCCAAACATGTTTTTACTGTGGTGGATGATAACAGGGAAAAAGTAATTCGTATCTCGGGTGAAAACTGGGGTGGCATATCTACTAAAAAAGAATATGCGGATTTTCATCTTCAACTGAAATTTAAATGGGGCTCACTAACATGGGCATCTAAAAAAGGCAGGAAGAGAGACAGTGGTTTGCTCTATTTCGCGGTTGGTGAACATGGCGCTGATTATGGTGCATGGATGCGCAGCCAGGAATTTCAGATTGAGGAGGGAAATTGCGGTGATTATTGGGGAGTGGCAGGCGGAATGGAAGATATTCCTGCAATAAAAAAATCAGACAGCGAATATGTTTATGCTCCCGCAGGTCAGTTGTATACGTTTAATGCAACAAATAATGTAGGCAGGCACTGCATTAAGCGAGGAGATGCAGAAAACCCTTCCGGTGAATGGAATACACTCGACTTATATTGTCATGGCGATACAAGCGTGCATGTAATAAATGGAAAAGTAATGATGGTGTTGTATCACTCACAGCAAATGGAAAATGGAAATACATTACCACTCAACAAAGGAAAGTTGCAAATTCAATCTGAAGGTTCGGAGGTTTTTTATAAGAATATTATGATCAAACCACTTGATGCAATTCCTGGTAAATTATTCAAATGATCATTTCCATAAAGTTTCTTACTTCAAGTCTTCACAGGTGTAAATAAATATTCCACGCATTAGTTTTATATTGTAGCTTAGGCTAAAAAGTGCTCATGAACAAAAGAACTTTTATTAAGTTGTCCTCAGCATTATTGGCGACTCCATTCATTTCATCGCTTAAAGGTTGGGCACAGGGTGAGAAACTAAAAAACTGGGCAGGCAATTTAGAGTACAGTACTGATAAAATTTACTATCCAACATCTGTTGAAGAAGTACAACAATTTGTAAAAAAATACTGCAAACTAAAAGTGCTTGGCACGAAGCATTGTTTTAATACTATTGCAGACAGCAAAGACAATTTTATTTCTCTGAAACAAATGAATAAAGTGGTCACGCTGGATACAAATGCGCATACGGTTACTATTGAAGGTGGGATGAAGTATGGAGAACTGTGCCCGTGGCTTAATGATAAAGGTTTTGCTTTGCATAATCTTGCGTCGCTGCCCCATATTTCTGTTGCGGGTGCATGTACTACCGCTACGCATGGGTCGGGCGTTAGGAATGGAAACCTTTCTACCGCTGTAGCTGCTTTAGAAATTGTTACCGCCAATGGTGATGTAATTAATCTTTCAACGAAAGATGGTGAAAGATTTTATGGAGCCGTTGTAGGACTCGGTGCAATTGGTGTAATAACAAAAGTTACACTCAATATTCAGCCAGCCTTTACAATGCGGCAATATGTTTATGTAAAACTTCCGATGTCGCAGATAAAAGATCACTTTGATGAAATTGTTTCTTCAGGATATAGTGTAAGTCTCTTTACCGATTGGCAAACCGAAAACATAAACGAAGTATGGATAAAAAGCCGTGTTGATGATACAACAAACAGTACATCAAAACCTGATTTCTTTGGAGCAAAGCCGGCAACAAAAAATCTTCACCCGATAGTTGAATTACCGGCAGAAAATTGTACCGAACAAATGGGTGTGGCCGGTCCATGGTATGAACGTTTGCCACATTTTAAAATGGGCTTTACACCGAGCAGTGGGAAGGAATTGCAGGCAGAATATTTTGTTCCGAAGCAGAATGCAGTAGATGCGATTCTTGCTATTGCACGTATGGGTAAAGAGATCGGGCCGCATCTTTTTATTTCTGAAATACGCACAATTGATGCGGACAATTTCTGGCTGAGCCCTTGCTACAAACAACCTTCTGTAACTATTCACTTCACATGGAAACAGGAATGGGATGCTGTAAGTAAATTGTTGCCGGTGATAGAAAAAGAACTTGCACCCTTCCATGCAAAGCCGCATTGGGGTAAATTGTTTACGATACCTCCTGCAAAATTACAGTCGCTTTATGAGAAGATGCCTGACTTTAAAAAAATGACTGCAGAATATGATCCCCATGGAAAATTCCATAATGAATTTTTAGAGAAAAATATTTATGGAAGTTAATATGGATTTGAATCCAATCTGGTAACCGGCAACTGCTAACCGGCCACTGGTAACTGGCCACAGGCAACTGGCAACTGTAAACTATAAACTCTCCACTATCTTTGTCCACATAAAAATTGCCTGTTATGAATGAAAATTTTGTTGACCGCATCAAAAGAGAATTACAGGAAATTGAAACTGCCGGGTTGTTTAAAAAAGAAAGGATCATTACCAGTGAACAGGGTGCTGAAATAATTGTCAACGGCAAAACCGTTTTGAACTTTTGCGCTAATAATTACCTGGGACTATCCGCTCACCCGAAAGTAATTGAGGCTGCACATAAGGCCATTGACACGCATGGTTATGGAATGAGCAGTGTTCGTTTTATATGCGGCACACAGGATATCCATAAAGAGCTTGAGCAAAAGATAGCAACATTCCTGGGAACTGAAGACACGATTTTGTATTGTGCAGCTTTTGATGCAAACGGAGGCGTATTTGAGCCATTGTTCAATGAACAGGATGCAATTATATCCGACGCGCTGAACCATGCTTCCATTATTGACGGTGTTCGTTTATGCAAGGCCCAACGTTTCAGGTATGAACACAATAACATGGAGGATCTTGAAATAAAGCTGAAGGAAAGTCAGCATTTAAGAAGCCGCATTATTGTTACTGATGGTTCATTTAGTATGGATGGAACAATTGCGCAATTGGATAAGATTTGTGATCTCGCCGATCAGTATAACGCGATCGTGATGATTGATGACAGTCACTCATCCGGCTTTCTTGGCAAAACAGGACGCGGCACGCATGAATACAGGGGTGTGATGGGAAGAATTGATATCATTACCGGCACATTAGGTAAGGCGCTTGGCGGAGCCAATGGTGGCTTTACAAGCGGGAGGAAAGAGATCATTGAAATGCTTCGCCAGCGGTCAAGACCATACCTTTTTTCCAATACACTTGCACCCAGCATCGCAGGTGCTTCTATTGCTGTATTTGATATGCTTACTGAAACAACGGAACTGCGTGATAAACTCGAATACAACACAAAATATTTTCGCAACAAAATGACCGGTGCCGGTTTTGACATAAAACCGGGAGATCATCCTATTGTTCCAATCATGTTATATGATGCAGTGGTCGCTCAAAATTTCGCAGCGAAATTACTCGATGAAGGGATCTATGTTATTGGCTTCTTTTATCCTGTTGTACCAAAAGGCCTGGCACGGATCCGGGTGCAGTTGAGTGCAGCACATGAACAACATCATTTGGATAAAGCTATTCAGGCTTTTACTAAAGTAGGGAAAGAGTTAGGTGTATTGAATGTTAGAAAGGAAGAACTAAAAGTTAAAAAATAAGCACAATGCGTTTTTCAAGTTTATCGGCAAAACGTTTTACATTTTATATTCTATATTTTACATTTTACGTTTTTTTTCCAAACTGTTCACCAAATAATGTTGTTGTAGATAATAGTTTGAAAAAATTTTTTGATGACAACCACGTAACCGGAACTTTCGCCTTATACGATAACGGGCAGGGAAAATTTACGATTTATAATTTATCGCGTTATAAAGACTCCGCTTATCTTCCTGCTTCAACATTCAAGATCGTTAATTCGCTTATTGGCATTCAAACCGGTATTATCACAAATGAAAAGATGGTAATTCCATGGGATGGTATTGTCAGGAAATTTCCAAATGGTGATACAGCTAAAGCATGGAATAAAGACCTTACTATGGAAGAGGCTTTTAAAGTTTCAGCAGTACCTTATTACCAGGAGGTGGCAAGGAGAATTGGAAAAGATACGATGCAGCGCTGGCTCGATACATTGGGCTATGGTTCAAAATATGGCGCGGCTGTCATTAAAAAGATTGACACATTCTGGCTGGATAATTCAATAAAAATCACTCCCGATGAACAATTAGGATTAGTGAAAAAACTTTATTTTAAACAATTACCTTTCCAGGGACGTCCGCAGGACATTGTAAAGAGAGTAATGTTGCATGAGAATAATGCTAATTACAAACTCAGTTATAAAACGGGATGGGGTTTTAAAGAGAACGGAGATGCGCTTGGATGGATAATCGGCTGGATCGAAGAAAATCAACATCCCTATTTTTTTGTATTAAACATAGAGGGACCTCACAATGTTGATATGTCCACCGTTCGTATAAATATTTTAACGGGCATTTTAAAACAAATGGGATTCTTTCAGGGGAAAAAATAACAGTAGCAGTAAACAATAGGCAGTGCCCCTGGTGACTGGAAACTGGCAACTGGAAACAGGAGTGTATCTGTTAAAATAAATTAATTCCCACTCTTTACAGCCGCAAACTCTTAAACTTGTGGACTAATAAAACTCATGCTTTCATTTGAACATATAGAATTTTTATTGGGCTTTTTTGCTTTACTCCCATTGATACTGGTTTTTATAGTTGTTTTGCAATGGAAGCAAAAAGTAAAGAAAGCTTTAGGAGATAACAACTTAATCAGTCAGCTCACAAAAAATTATTCTGCCCGTTTATACAAGATCAAATTCATTGCCGTTTCGATCGCACTTATTTTTTGCATTATTGCAATTGCTAATTTGCGCAAACCACTTTCGGGTAATAAAGAACCAACAGCAGGAATCGATATAATGATAGCGCTGGACGTAAGCAAAAGTATGCTCAGCAGTGATATTAAACCTTCGCGTCTTGAAAGAGCCAGGCAACTGATAAGCCTGTTAATAGATAAATTAGAAAACAACCGTTTGGGCTTAGTGATATTTGCCGGGCAGGCTTATCTTCAAATGCCATTAACACCCGACTTAACAGAGGCTAAAATGTTTCTTTCAAATGCTTCTACAGATGCTGTGCCCGTGCAGGGGACCAATATAAGCGACGCGTTGCAGCTATGTAATAATTCACTCAATACAAAAGAAAAAAAACATAAGGCGGTACTGTTGATATCGGATGGTGAAGATCATGATCCTGAGGCAGATGAAACTGTGCAGCAATTATCTGATAACGGCGTTGTAGTTTACACCGTTGGCATTGGAACGGTTGAAGGGTCTCCGATTATGGAACCCGGCGCCGGCAGTTTTAAGACAGATATGAACGGAAAAACGGTTATCAGTAAATTAAATGAAACAGAATTAAAAAATATTGCACTGAGAACAGAAGGCGGTTATTATCATATGGGAAATGCACTGGCTACTGCAAATGAGATAGCAGGTGCATTAGATAACATGGAAAAAAAGTTAATTGAAGCAGGTGGCGAGAAAGAATATTTTTCTTTTGCTCCATTCTTTATTGCATGTGCCGTTTTGCTCCTTGTCATTGAAGTTTTTATACCGGAAACAATAAGGCCAAAAAGAAAAAGAAAAAAAATTTTGAAAGAAGAGAAAAAAAAGAGCTTGGTTGTTTGAATGTTCAATCAGAAAAAATTGAAATTATTTTTAACCATATTATCCATTTTTGTTTTTTGG
>DATBFI010000413.1:0-12063 GCA_036558585.1 Chitinophagaceae bacterium | reverse complement strand
TACAATATGCTTGATCTCATTTCTTGCCCACTTGACCAACTGGTATTGAAACATATGCGGGGTAACCCCTTCTGGTTTGAATGTTATCATCTTTTCATCCAATGCTTTTACATCTACATATTTTTCAAAAACATCAATAGCAAGTTGAATCTTTTTCTTGTTGTCAGGCGTTATCTTCGATTGTATTGAATCAAGTTTTGCTGTTGTTTTAAATGTGCCCGTCTCTACAGCAATGATTGGTACAATAGTTTGGGAGCCGCGGATCAACTGCATTACAGGTTCATCCGGTTGAATGCTTCCGGAAAGTATAATACCTGAAACTTTTGGATAACTTGTAGAAAGATTCGCCTGCAAAGCGGTGATAATAATATCCGCCCGATCACCGGGAGTAACAATCAATACATTTTCGTATAAGTGCTTTAAAAAGTGGGGAACCTGCATCGCACCTGTAATAAAATTATCTACCTGGTTGCTGAGTTGGTCTTCGCCGAAAAGCAGTTTACCACCAAGATGTTCGTTTATCTCTTTCATGGTCGGACTTTTTAAACTTTTCTCCAGCGGAATTATAGCAACAATAATATCGTTATGCAGTTGCATTGTCAGCAGTTGTTTCACATCTTCTGCCTGTTCACTGTTGACCCTGTTCACTACAATTGCGAGTACCTGCACTTCATGTGACTGAAAATTATGAAATACTGTAAGCGTACTTGTTACAACCTGGGCGGTAGTTTTATTTTCGCCCGAAATAACAATGATGACAGGAGCGCTTAAGTTTTTTGCCATGGAAATATTTGCATCAAACTCAAAAGCAATTCCCTCCCCTACAAAGTCACTTCCTTCTATCACGGTAAAATCATATGCTTCTTCCAGGTTTTTGAATTTGCTGATAATAATATCTGTCATTTCACCCTGGCTTTTATTTTGTATCATTTGGAGTGCCTGGGCCCTTGTAAATGCGAACGCATCGTTATAATTTAGAGGAAGACCAAAATGTTCAATAACAGTTGCAATGTGATCGTCTTTTTTTTCTTTTGGATCATTATTTATGATTGGTTTGAAATAACCTACCTTTTTTGTTTTTCCCAAAAGCATATTTACAAGGCCAATCGCAACAATAGATTTACCGCTATAAGGTTCTGCTGTTGCTATGAAAATATTTTTCGACATACCCGAAATTTAATAATTGTGAAGGTGATAAAAATGTAAATGTGCACTTTCAATGTATCTCTTTTTCGACTCGTAAATCCTAAACCTGCCACTCAGCTATGGGCATAGGCAAGATCAATCTTTCCCTTTCTGTTTTTGTTTCCCCGTACCCACAGGTACACTCGCAAGGATCTGAAAAACGCCATTCTTTTGAGAGCCTTGTGTAAGTTTATCAATATCGGTAACACCCATATAATAACGTATTCCAAAAGCCATTGACCCGATATTTTTGTTTAATTTTTGAGTCAAACCAAATGCAAAGCCAAAATCGAACCTTGTAATATTGTCTTCAATTTTATTTTTATAAGTAAGATCACCAACCTCAAAAACATCTTTGGCTTTTGTACGCAAATCCAGTTGTGGCCCAGCCTCTGCAAACAACAGGTTTTTAATTCTGTAACGAATTAAAATTGGTAACGCAATGTTTTTAATTTTTCTTGTCACATCTCCATCCTGCAGTAAACTATCGAGGTTTGCATCCTGCAAAGAATAAGGATTTAGTTTCGAAGCGCCAGTAGGGAATTTAGGTACAGCTTCTGCACGAATAAACCATTTGTCATCCAGTTTAATATTGAAGTATAACCCAATATTAAAACCACTCTTTGATTTAGTATCGGTAAAATTGGTGAGATAGCTTTGGTTTAACCCGCCTGATAAACCAAATTCAAGTTTATCAGAATTAAGTTTATCTCCGAATAATAGGGCAATAATAACCTGGCTGTCAGCAGGCGATGTACATAAGCAAATCAGCCATACACCAAAAAATTTACAAAGAGCTTTCAGCAACTGCATAAAGTTTTTCGATGAATAATAATTTTATCACCTCGTAAGAATAATTCTTCAAGCACAATTGAAAAAAATATTTAGAGATTAAACCTGTATTGCAAGCCACCGATAAACTGGCTCCTGCTTCCTAAAAACCCATACTCTGCACGGATCATCCAACTCCTGTTGATCTGGAATTGTGAACCGATAATGAAGTTCCACATGTCTTTTGGTTTTTTATCAAGCGAATACTGAACAGTAGAATTGCCGGCATTGGTAACCGCCTGAGATGCTGCATCTAAAACACTTCCTGCTTTTGCGAGTGCCGCATTTGCAGTTTCGTGTTTGGCAATATTTACAGGATTTTTTTGATCAACCGAGGTAAGACCATTCCACCAGTCATCTACCCTCTGTTGGCTCTCTGCAACCTTCATATAACCTGTATCAATCTTCTTTCCCCATTCATCAACAGGAAATAAGTCTGAAGTGCTTAATGAACCGCTCGTACCTGTATTCAATTTTATTCTGAAACCTCCTGCCCAAAGAGCTAAAGTTCTTTCCGGGTGGTTTGCCCATGTGATATTTTTTCCTAAGCGGGGACCAAAAACAAATGCAAAGGCCGGTTTTTCCAGTGCGCTGATATCAGACCAGGTAAAATTCATATCGAGCGCCATAAAAAAACCGCCAATACCCACGGTGGGCGTCGCGCCAAATCCAAAAGTAGTTGCATCAAAATTTGCTTTGGTATCAATGTCAAGTATTTTTTTCCAGCTACTGTCGTCAGGAATCCAAACTCCTGCATTAATTGCCGTTGATGTTTTTGATTTTGCAAAAATGCCATACACATTTAAAAATGGAAGTATCCAGAAATCGGGTCTTATGTTTGCACCGTTTGATGTTGTTTGTGCTTTATCAAATCTTACTATCTCATCAAGACTATGCTTGGGACCGTTATTAAATCCAACCTGCAGGTTATTAATAATAATCTCAGATTTCTGCCAGAGATACTGTACGCTTAAACCGGCAGATTTGGGAAGTTTGAATCCCTTCTGTGCAACCTTCTTTCCCCAGATCGGAAGAAGATAAGGATATTCTGCTGATTTTAAACTGTCGATCATTGAAGCATTTTTTTTCCCAACGACCTTGTCTGTTGTGTATTGCGCAAATACAGTTGAACTCAGGGCGACCCAAAATAACAGTAAGATTATTTCCTTTTTCATGATCCGTTTTATATTTACCTTTTTACAGAAGTACCTGGATATAATAATCTAAACCTTTGAATATTGTAAAGAAGTGTCGTTTGATTACTCATCAGAAACGTATTATTTATTATTCTTTCACTGATTCTTATAGAAAGCGTATCAGCAATACCCGGGTGCCGAAATGATGTAAGATAAATTTATTACAGATGTACTCAATCATTTTACTGTAAATTGAAATGGTGCAACAAAAAGAACTGGTTCCAGCATTCCATTATTGTTGGGAGGTATTGGAGTATCTAGGTTCGAAGAGAATTAATCTTTTAAAAGCACTTACTCATGATCCGTTTTCTCAATCCCTGCTTCTTTAGATTGATAATGTTCATGTGTGTGCACAGGAGGAGTTTTTGTTCTGGTCATACGCATTTGCAAAATGTCTACTATTAATGCGAAAAGCATGGCAAAATAAATATATCCCTTGGGAATATCGAAGTCCAAACCTTCCGCTATCAATGACACCCCTATCAGCAAAAGGAAGCTCAAAGCAAGCATCTTAAAAGCAGGATGCCTGTTTATAAAATGACTGATAGGCCCGGCGGCAAATAACATGATAACCACTGTAACTATAACAGCAATATACATTATCCATAATTCGCTGACCATTCCTACTGCAGTAATGATGGAGTCTATTGAAAATACCATGTCTAAAATGAGAATCTGAAATATCACTGCAGAAAATGTATTTGCTTTTATTTTCTTTGACGTATCTCCCTCTTCGCCTTCCATTTTATGATAAATTTCACTTGAACTTTTATAAATCAAAAACAACCCGCCCAAGATCAGGATCATATCTTTACCAGATATTCCAACTTCAAAGACAGTGAAGATGTTACCCTGTAATTTCAGGATAAATGAAATAATGGTCAATAATCCCAAACGCAAAAGCATCGCTAAAACTAATCCTAACCTCCTCGCTTTTCTTTGCTGGTGTTGAGGCAAACGCGCCGCTACAATTGAAATGAAAATCACATTATCCAGACCCAATACAACTTCAAGAAGGATTAATGTTATTAAAGCAATTATAGATTCCATTTCAAATTTTATATGTTTATAATTTACAAAATGTCCGACCAGCAAAAATCAGAGGAAAGTACCACTGGTAAGCGAATACACGAAGTCAATATAAAAACTGTTTATCAAACCCGAAGTTCAACTTTTACAGCTACAATAATCAACAAAAAATATACAACACTAAAACATAAGCTCTAAAAAACACCAGCACAAATAACGAATAATTGGAAAATCTTTTTATGACTATATTTTTATTGTGCAGGGAAAGAAAATGAAATTGTCCAACTTTGATCATAATTTTTAATAAAAAAACTTATGAGAAGAACATATAAAATTATCCGCAACCATATTATCACCGGTTTTATTTTTTTGATGCCGATGCTTATTACCATTGCTGTTATCGGCAAATTTTGGAATGCCCTGCTAAAGGCGGGCAACAGGGTATCAAAGTTTATTCGCGTGGATACTTTGTTGGGAACCAATGGAGATGCTATTATAGCCCTTATTTTGTTTCTTCTGTTATGCATAATAGCAAGCTTTTTGGTTAAGCTTACCGTATTCAGACGAATGAGTGACTGGCTCGATGCGAAACTTGCAGGTTTTATTCCCGGCTATAATGATCTGCGAAAAAAAACAGAAGTAAAAATCGGGCAAGCACCCAAAGAAGAGGTTTTTGAAACATGCCTTGTTCACACACAGGAACATTGGAGGCCCGCTTACTTAATTGATGTAGCCGAGAGCGGGGATGCAACTGTTTTTATTCCGGGTGCGCCAACTTTCAATACCGGCTATGTGGCAGTAATACCTGCAAGTTCTTATAAGAAATTGAAGATCGATTCACAAACGCTTAATAGTTATTTAACCAAATTAGGTAAAGGGCTGACAATTGAATGAAAGATCTGATTTACTTAGCACTGTTTTCTACAATTTCAATCCAACCGAAAGAATAAACATAGCCGGTTCTCTCCTCAAAAACTATAGTTCACTCCGAACACAATACCAAAATCTAATTTCCGGCTGCTCTTTACCGGGGGTTTGGTGTCATAGTTGTGATAGAACCCAAGATTCAATTTCAGATCATTTATAATTTCCCAGTTAAGGTTGGTTGAGCCATCGTAGCGGAAACGCCCGCTTTGCGAAAGACTGTAATAAAATGTTTGCGCCATGCCCAGGTCAATCTCCGGTTTCGTGAACCGAAAAAAATTAAACTGTAATTGCCCGAATACTTCTGTAAGTGTTCCTGATGTAACACCTTCAGTACTTTTTTCCTGGTTAAATACGAGGCCGCTTCTTGCCCATGCATAAATATATTTACTGGTGATGAATTTATTACCTGCACCAAAGCCCTCCTGGTAGCGCCTTTGCAAACCCAGCTCAATATTGCGTTGATAAGTGAACAGCAGGGTTCCAAACCATGTGGGGCTGAAGTAATAATTATTTTTTAAAGAAAAGTATTCGTTATCTCTTATGAACGATGTATCCGTCATAGTATAAATACCAGAAGCAGATAAAGATATTTCTTCTTTTCGGGAAATATAACTGAGCGCGCCATCGAAGTTCAGCCTTCCGAAATTACTGGAGCGTGTAAAACTATAACCTGCTCCAACATTTCCCGAAAAACGTTGTGCAAAAGATTTTTCGAAAGGATATAGTACAGAAATATCCTGTAAAAATAATATGCTCGTATCATTACGCTGTATCAGTTTCACATAATTGCTGACGGCATGTGGTATTAATTTTCCAAAGTAAACATCGTTCTTAACGGTTTCGATACGAAAGATCTTTGTAACTGCAGAAAGGGTTTTTAATTTTCTAAGCTGAACAGTAATATCATTTGCATCATCGGGGTCAAAGGTGATCACTCCAAGTTTTATTTTTTTTATCTCCCCTATTACTATACTACCGTTATTAAAAAATAAGGTGTCTTTCTTCGTTTGAGAAAATGTTTTTGCTGCAAAAATCAATGACAGGTACAACAAAATAAATTTCTTCATATCAAACACAGATTCCCGGGAAGATATTTTAAATCTTTCAATACATTCTACAACAAACTTTTTTTGTAAGTAAAGAAATATTATGAATCCAAGCTTTGTGCAATGCCAGTTAACTGTTAAACGCTATTACCTATTACCGTTAAGTGGTCTGCAATTTTATATCACATTAGTATTGGCTCTATCTTACACCATGAAGCTTTTTAATAAAAACCCATTTCGGACAAAAAGATTGTGGCGATAACTTTTAGTTACGAAGTGAATACAAATTATGCATGTAGATTCTGCTTCATTAAAGGGTGATCTATTGGGTTAGTTTTCAAAAAAAATTTTATCCAAAATAATTCCATCTCAAAAATCAAACCAGTGATTATCAGCAACTACACATTGCACCGCTCAGTTCAAATAATTTGCTTTAATCTAAAACTTCGTTTATGAACTTGAAACAATTATTAATAGGCGTGCTTTTAATTACTACTATTCCTGTTTTTGCTCAAATAGAAAAGCAGGTATCTGACACCACCGGATACAATGCTATTATACCCGTTAGTAAACAAAGCCTGTTGCGTGACATAGACGTTATTATGAATATGCAATATGCCCTTCGGAATGAATTTACCGATGGAAAATATACGCAGAGCCATTTTAACATGAACCAGTGGCGTCTTGAGATAAAAGGAAAAGTAGCGGACAAAGTTTATTTCCGTTTTCGCCAGCGGTACACCAGGTCAATAGAACCACAATCGGAAGATAACATGTCGAGGGCTACTGACATAGCAATGGTAAGAGTGGATGTATCGCCCAAGTTCAGCATAAGTGCGGGTAAGCTTTGTGCTGACTTTGGTGGATTTGAATTTGACTTAAATCCTATTGATATTTATGAATACGCTGATATTCTTGAACAGGCAGATAATTTTTTAGCTGGCGTGGGGGGAAGTTGGAGGCCTGACACAAAAAATGAATTTAATTTTCAAATCCTCAATTCCCGCACCGCATCGTTTCAAGAATTGTACGGCGATGTTCCAAATATAGAGCCGGCAAAAGCGCCGTTTGCCTATGTAGCTAACTGGCGGGGTTCTTTATTTGGCGGTAAGATTAAGACTATATGGTCGTACAGCGTTTTCACCGAGGCAAAAAACACGAATATGCATTATATAGCCCTGGGGCAACAATATGCCGGTAAAAAATTTGCTATTGCATACGATTTTCAACTTAGTGACGAAGGCCTCGACAGAACAGGAATTGTTAGTGCAACCATTCCTGATTCTCTTTATGATTATGCAGTGAAAAAAACTTTATACACCAGCCACTGGATAAAAGCAGATTATAGGGTAAGTAAAAAAATTAACCTGTCTTTGGTTGGCTATGTTGATTTTGCTAAATGGAGGTCTGATGCTGACCCGGAAAAAACTTCTAGTGATATAAGGACCGCATATGGATACATTCCAACAATTGAATATTATCCCTTCGAAAAGGTAAATCTTCGCTTTTTTGCCAACTGGGTTGGAAGAATTTATAATTACTCCGATTATTCCAAGCAACGTTTTGGAGCAAAAGATTATACTACAGGAAGATTTCAGATTGGATTTGTGACGCCGTTATTGATCTTGTAGTTACCAGTTCTTTTTCAGACTACTGAATAATTTACCCGTTGAAAAATGGACAGTTCTTTTATACATAATACCGATGCGCTTTTGCTCTGCATTTTTCTTTTCATTGCAATGATTGCAATAGTTGCACTTGGAAGAATTGCAGGCAGGTTGTGGCGTAAGGAAGATGCCGAGCCAAGGGGTGGCGTAAACTCGCTGCTTGCAGCGGTATTTGCTTTATTTGGGTTCATACTTGCATTTACGTTTAACATGAGTGGCGATCGATATGAAAATGTTCGCAATGTTATTGTAGAAGAAGCCAATGATATAGGTACTGCGGTACTTCGCGCTGATCTTTATGCTGATAGTATTCGAGAAGCATTTCGTGCAGATTTCAAGAAATATCTCGAAGCACGCATCGCATACTATGATTCCATAACTGATACAATGGTTTTGGTGAAATCAAAAGAGAACGCAGCAATAGCAGCAACGGCATTATGGTCAAGAGCTATGCAGCAATCCAAACTTCCCAACATGCTTATTCCGTCAAACAACATGATTCCCGCGTTGAATGCGATGTTTGACATTGCCACTACGCGGGAAGTAATGTTAAAAGCAAGAGTCCCTGATGGGATTGTGTACATGTTATTTATTCTGGCCTTGGCCAGCAGTTTTATCGCTGGCTTTACAAGTTCGTTCATCAGGAAAAAAGACTGGATTATCGTTGCAGGTTTTGCACTTTTGTCGTCAATGATCATTTATATCACACTCGATCTGGGAAGAACAACAAGAGGATTTATAAGAACGGATATGGGACAGCAGGCAATCATTGATCTGCAGAAAATGTTTTAGATATATCTAAAGGTATCATGTCAGACACCTTGTATTCAAAAGGGAACGATAAACGCCAGAGACAAAAAATGAACAATAAAATTCTAAATAACAATAATCATTAAAACTTATAAAACCGATGCGCAGTATCAAAAACCGCAAAAAACCCATGGACATGATTTCCTGACAAAGAGAGGTTTCGAATGAATAATTATTGTAACTAATACATGAAAAAGATAAGTAAAATTGTAAAAAATTATACACATGAAAAACATACACATGAAAAGAGTACTCGTTCTCTCAATGCTGCTATTGATTCAGTTTCATCTTTTAGCACAAGCAACCCGCACCGAACATGACCTCTTAGGGGATAAGCAAATTGATACTGCTGCATATTACGGCGTTCAAACGGCGAGAGCCCTGGAAAATTTCCAGGTGAGCGGAGTAACCACCAAATTCTATCCTGATTATGTAAGAGCTTATGCCATGGTAAAATTAGCTGCTGCACGCGCCAATGCACAAGTAGGCAGAATGAAACCGGAAACACTCGCAGCCATTGAAAAAGCCTGCCAGGCAGTTATTGATGGAAAATACCATGATCAATTTTTAGTTGACTTATACCAGGGCGGAGCAGGCACTTCTGCAAACATGAATGCAAATGAAGTGCTCGCCAACATTGCACTTGTAATGAGCGGCCACAAAAAAGGAGAGTATCATATTATAGAACCGCATGATGATCTGAATATGGGTCAATCTACGAATGATGTTTATCCCACAGCAATACATGTAGCGTTGTTATTGCATAATGATAAAGTGATAGCTGAAGCAAAGGCATTATCAGCCTCATTTCATAAGAAGGGTGATGAATTCAAAAACATTCTGAAAATGGGCCGCACCGAAGGACAGGACGCAGTACCTATGACAGTGGGACAAGAGTTTCATGCTTTCGGAAACCAGTTTGATGCGGCAATTGATGTATTGCAAAAATCAGAAGCTTATTTATGTGAAGTAAATATGGGAGCTACAGCTATTGGTACAGGTATTACCGCATCTCCCGGTTATGCAGAAAAATGCGTGGCGGAACTGGCAAAAATTACACATAAGCCAATGGTGCTAAGCCATGATCTTGTGGCAGCTACATCAAGCATGCAGGCATTTGTAATGTATTCGTCTGCTCTGAAAAACTTTGCAGTCACTTTGTCCAAGATCAGCAGCGATCTTATATTCCTTGCTACAGGGCCTCGTGCGGGAATTTTTGAAATCAATCTTCCGGCATTACAACCGGGTTCATCGATCATGCCCGGTAAGGTAAACCCGGTAATGGCAGAGTTAATGAATGAAGCATGCTTTAAAGCAATAGGCAATGATGTTACAGTAAGCCTGGCTTCACAGGATGGACTGCTTCAGTTGAATGCTTATGAACCGGTAGTGGCTGTGGCAATTATGGAATCGCAGGGATTGTTTTTCAAAACAATGCCATTGTTCCGCAAAAATTGTATTGATGGTATCACTGTAAATAAAAATGTGTTGCAGAAGTACATGGATAGGAGTGTGGGCATTGTAACGGCACTCAATCCGGTTCTGGGTTATGAAAAAACAACAGAGTTGGCTAAAGAAGCGCTTGAAACAAACAAAGGTATTCTTGAATTGATACGTGAGAAAAAACTGTTAACCGATCAACAGATAAAAGACCTGTTAGATCCGATTAAGCTTACATCACCTGACGGGCCAACCAATATAACTCAGCAATATGAAAAGAATACGAAATAGCAGAAGTTATGAGTCATGAAAATATTCTCACAATCATAAATTTTTTATAAACGCAAACAATAAAGTCATGAAAAAAGTGCTTTCATTTTTAATGTGCCTGGTAATAATTATACAAGTTCAGGCACAACAATTACCAAAAGTAATAATACTTGCAACCGGCGGAACGATAGCAGGGGCAGGGGCATCTGCTGAGAGAGCGGGTTATCCGGCCGGGAAAATTCCTATTGACAATCTTATTGGTGCCATACCTGCCGTGAAGAAAATAGCTGATATTTCAGGTGAGCAAATTTCTTCCATTGGCAGCCAGGATATGACCATTGACATATGGAAAAAGCTTGCAGTACGCATCAACCAGATATATGCCAATAAAGAAGCGGATGCTGTTGTGGTTACCCATGGTACCGATACGCAGGAAGAAACGGCTTATTTCCTTGACCTCTTAGTGCCTTCGGACATGCCCGTTGTACTTACAGGCTCGATGCGCCCTGCCACAGCAATCAGTGCAGATGGCCCAAAAAATCTGTATGATGCCATTACTGTCGCAATTGATCCAAAAACTAAAGGCCGAGGAGTATTGGTAAGTTTTAATGAAGGTATATTCGATGCAAGAGAAGTAATGAAACTGAGTACTACAAAGACAAACGCTTTTGGATCTCCCAATACAGGAGCTATTGGCCAGGCTTATGACGGCAGAGTAGAGTATTATACAAGTTCTGATAGGGAAGTAAATCCCAGGCAACCAGTTATGATAACAGCCGATACAAAATTGCCCAGGGTGGATATTGTTTACATGTATGCTGATGCACCTTCTGACATGATTGATATGCTAATCGCTAAAAAAGTTGATGGGATAGTTATCGCCGGCGTGGGAAACGGCAATTTCAACAAGGCTTATATGGACGCTGTCAAACGTGCTGTAGCAGCAGGTATTATTGTTTGCCGTGCGAGCCGCACTCCTTCGGGCAGGGTTGTGCTTCATGATGAAATAAATGACGACGAACTGGGGACCATTGTTTCCGATGATCTTACTCCTCAAAAAGCCAGAATATTATTGATGCTTGGCCTGACAAAGACAAAAGATAAAAAGCAACTTCAGCAGCTTTTCTTCAAATATTAATCAGAAAGAAGTTTATTCGATGTGTTCAATCACATCTCATAACTAACCATGAAACTTAAAATTTGCACATCCGTTGGTTTAGCCAACGGATGTGTTTATAAAAAATACTTCCTTTTTTTTGCATGGCTAATGTTTTCAATTATTAGCATCTTACCATTCGAACTAAAAGCACAGGATACCAGTAAAATATTACCAAACGGCACAGAGGGTTTAACGTTTAGGCCCCGTGCTGATGATTCCATACTGGTCAAACAAAAAGCAAAGCTGCCGGCAAATGAATTCCAAGGCACCTATGCAACCTTCAAAGTGGGATTGGGCTATATAGGAGATTTCACCGCTTATTCACAGAATGCCGTTTTCAGGCAACAAATGGATTCTGCAGGTTTAGATCTTACACCGCATTATCAAACCAGGGATTTTCGCATACTTGGCAGCGGCAGGTTCCTTACAAGCAAACGATACCTTGCTTATAAATTCGCTTACATGTATGATGGTGACAAGAAGGTCTGGATGATGCGCGAAAC
>DATBFI010000412.1:0-10043 GCA_036558585.1 Chitinophagaceae bacterium | reverse complement strand
CGGCGACTGCAACGACGGCGATGCCGTCATTCACGAGTCGAAATTATATTACGTGGATGCAGATAAGGATGGCTATGGTTCAACCACTACAGCAATGCTTTGCTCATCAACTGCACCCGCAGGTTATTCAACAAATAACACCGATTGCAACGATAATGATCCAACAGTTTATGCGCCGCAGCAATATTATATAGATGCAGATAAGGATGGCTATGGTTCAACCGCCACAGCAATGCTTTGCTCAGCAACAGCACCCGCAGGTTATTCAACAAATAACACCGATTGCAACGATGGTGATGCAAGTATTAATGCACCGAAGCAATATTATATAGATGCAGATAAGGATGGCTATGGTTCTACTGCTACAGCAATGGTTTGTGCATCTGCACCTCCTCTCGGATATTCAACAAACAATAGCGATTGCGATGACACGAAAGCTACTGTTTATCCCGGTGCTGTAGAGGTGTGCGGCAATGGCATAGATGACAATTGCAACGGCCAGGTAGATGAAGGTTGCGCAAGTATCAGTGTTACCATTGTGCCTTCCTTCACCGTTGAAGGTAATAGTGGCAAACGACCCATGATCTTTATTGTGGCACTTAATAAACCTGCTACGGGCAACTGCTCAGTGAAGTACAATACTTATGATGGCTCAGCCAAAGAAGGTTCTGACTATCAGAAGGTAGAAGGCATCGTATCATTCACTAAAGGACAGTGGCTCAAGTACATTACGGTGTATGTGTATGGCGACAAACAAAAAGAAAGCAACGAACAGTTCGGCGCACAGTTGCAAACCCCTGTGAACGTGAAGATATATGGTACGGGGAAAGCAACAGGTACTATATTGAATGATGATGGTGGAAACAGCATGGCAATTACCGCTCAAACAGAAGCGAGTGCAGACAGTCGTTCGCCGGAAATTAATACAGATAATCAATCGCTGAAAGTATTTCCAAACCCTGTAAGCAATGTACTCAATGTAACTCTCCATGGTTATACTGCAGATGTAATAATACAACTGTTTACGCAGGATGGTAAAATGGTTAAGCAACAGAAGCTGCAGGCTATCTCTGCAAAGTTTACACAGCAGCAATTAAATGTTGCAGACCTTACTGCCGGTATTTATTTCCTTATAGTAACAGATGAGAAAGGCAAGCGACAAACAGAAAAAATAATAGTAAGCAAGTAAGGATTATTGTGAATGAAAGGAAAGCAGCTCATCAACGGGCTGCTTTTTTTATAGTGAAGGAGCCCCCTGGCGGGAGAGGCGATGCCATGTGCACAGCTCACTAAGTCTCACAGTCACGGACTCTGCGAGAGTCTGCGCATGCGGGCGGTCTGCGACAAAAACAACAGTTTGTTCCCTCTGTTGTTCCGGGTCTTCCTTTCACGATAAACTACTCATTGTTCGTAGCAAGCATTTGCTATTGACTTCGGCCTCTTAATTTATTAAACTTTACAATCGGTTTTCAGAAAGGTATTTTGCAAATTTTTTGATTGCGGACCAAACAGAATTGCTATCCACGCAAAATTATCAGAGAGTAAAAGCGGACATAATAAAATCCAATATCCTTACTCCAACCAAACATGTTATTTCTCCCTTTACAATCATGGTAACTGAAAATGCAAACGCATGAAAACACAAATTTTGCAAAACAAGCTGCTATTAATTTTTGCAAACTCTGCCACAACAACCTTAACAGACAACAACAAAATATTTTCTGTCTCCTAAAGAAGACCACAACCGGTTTAATGTTTTAATCAGTAATTATTCAATATAAATGCAAACCAAATGAAAAAGAATTTTAAACTCTGTTTTATCACTTTTTTGCTGTTCATCATCACGGGCAGTATAAATGCGCAAACTACTTATTATGTAAGCACTGGTGGCAGTGATGCAAACGATGGCACAAGCTGGGCCAACGCGTTCAGAAATCTTGCAACTGCATTAGCTGCGGGGAGGGCCAGCGCATCCGCTTCTGTTATTATTAATGTGGCCGGCGGCACTTACAAACCCGCCGAAGGAACAGGGAATAGTACAGACCGGGATGCTACATTTAAATTTTATCGGGCTGATCATCCGGAATCGAATGCTGGCGAAGGGTTAAAGGTATTTGGAGGTTTTAATGATGCGACCGGTGAAAGAGATATCACAGCCAATCCCACCATATTAAGCGGCGATATTGGAGTGGAAGGTGATGTTGGGGATAACAGTTATCATCTGGGGTTGATTAGCGACGTGGAATCTGATGCTGATAGTATGATAGTGGATGGATTTATTATCTATAATAGCATTGCAAATGGTTCCGGCTTCTACTTATATAACGATAACCTGTCCGTAGGGCAATTTTATGGTGGTGGTATATTACTGGTAGGGAATTCTACAGGAACTAAAATAAGAATAAGCAATTGTGTTTTTACTTCCAATTCCGCCCGGGATTACGGAGCCGCCATATATGCGCACACTACGGGGGGTTTACTAATTACCAACTGTGTATTTAACGGCAACAGCAGCGGAATTTTAGCGGGTGGAATCTATAGTATTAATACCGGACTAACTCTAATTAACTGCATTTTTAGCAACAACGGCTCATCCGGGGCATCTGCGCTCCACGCAACAGAGTCAACTTTGTCTGTCACCAACTGCACCTTTTCCGCAAATAACGGCCAAAGCTGTATTGATCTTATTTTGTCCAACGGAGTGTTTGCTAACAATATTATCTGGGGCAATAACGACAACGGTTTTTCCCCTCTTGATCCCGGCACCGGAAATGTTGTGATCCAGTACAATGATATAGAGGAGGGCGACAACTATCCCGACGTTGGTAATGTAAGGGTAGATCCTTTTTTTAAAAACGCTTCTGATCATATCGGGGCTGATAACAAATGAGGTACTGCAGATGATGGATTGCAACTAAATGCCTGCAGCCCGGTAAAAAACATCGGCAGCAATGACGCAGATAAAGTTCGTTCAGCAACTGACTTTTTAGGCGCTGACCGCATTTTATTCAGTGTGGTTGATATGGGAGCTTATGAATTAACAGAGGAGGCAGGACAAGCTACTTATTACAGGGATGCAGATGTAGATGGTTATGGTGATCCTCAGAATTCCACCCAGGGCAGCGAATGTTCAGTTCCTGATGGTTATGTTAAAGACAATAACGATTGCGATGATAGCAGGACAGCTGTTAATCCCGCGGGAGACGAGATCTGCGGTAACAATATTGATGACAACTGCAATGGACAAATTGATGAAGGGTGCAGCGGCGGTACATGCGCAAATGCAAACAACTTACATGCTGCCAATATAACCTCACACGGCGCTATATTAAAATGGAGTGCACCGGTTAATCCGGCTAAATGGGAGATACAATACAAGAAGGCTGGAGGTTCGAACTGGATTTCTATCAGGCTATCCGGAAGTAAAAGATCAGTACATATCTCATCACTTCTTGCAAATCAATATTACGTTTGGCATATAAGAGCCAAATGCGGGCAAACGTGGACTTCTTATTGCCGTTCTGTAACCTTTAGAACACGTTCCGGTCAATATGTAAGCAGTCCCGATACGCAGCAATCTGAAGCAGTACAAAATATCCAAAAGGATTCCTTTGGAGAAGCTGAAGAAAAATCACCGGCTATTAAATTGTATCCAAATCCAAGCAGGGGCCAGTTTTTGCTCGAGCTTCAGCTTGCAGATAATATCAATGCAAATGCAAAAATTCAATTTGTGAATATGATGGGACAAGCTGTATCTGCAGAAAAGGCAAACATCAGCAAGGGCTTGTTACAAAAAAATGTGTCTGTTTCCTCTTCACTTACTCCGGGAATTTACATCGTGAAAGTTGTTGTGGATAATAAAACATACCTATCGAAATTAATTTATGAAAAATAAAAATTTTTAATCAAAAGCATTACGCCGGAGAAAACATAACTCCGGTGTAATGCTATTAAACAACAAATATTTTTTTGGTTTTTGCCGGTTGCCTGACCGGCAAAAACGTAAAACGAAATGTTGTTGGTAGGCGACCAACAACTGCGCAAAAAGTTGATATATGAAAATAAGATTGATAAAAAAACATTACGCCGAGTAAGCATAATTCCTGTGTAGTGCAATTTAAACAGCAAATATTTTTTAGCCTTTGCCGGTCGCCTGACCGGCAAACGTGAAATAAATGTTGGTCCGGCGACCAACAACGGCACAAACATAACGCCGGTCTAATGCAATTAAACAGCAAATATTTTTTAGCCTTTGCCGTCTCCCGACCGGCAAAATGTAAAATGAAATGTTGTTGGCCAGACAACCAACAACGGCACGAAATATTTACGACGAGTTTATGTAAGCAGCGCAACTGAAGTAGTAAGTGCTATTAAAGAACGGCTGGTATAAGCACTTTTTTTCCGGAACCACCGAGACACAGCGGCACTGAGAAACACAGAGGCTCTGTATAATTTTGTGTCCCTGTGTCTTTGTGGTTTAATACCCAACCCTTCAATCTTCCAACCTTTCAACCAATCAATCTATTCATCACTCATCATTCATCACTCACCATTCACTACTCACCACTTACTAATAATCGTTCGTAGCAAGCATTTGCTATTGACTTCGCCTCTTGATTTATTCAACTTTACACCGGTTTTCAGAAAGGTATTTTGAAAATTTTTCGGATCGCTGTCCTAACAAAATCACTGGAGAGTAAAAATGATATTGACAATTCCAATATCCTTTATTCCAACCAACATATTATTTTTCCTTTATCATCCTGTAACTGAAAATGCAAACGCATGAAAACACAATTTTTACAAAATAAGCTGCTATTAATTTTTCCAAACCTGCCACAACAATCTCAACAGACAACAACAAAATATTTTTTGTCTCCTGAAGAAGACTGCAACCGATTAAATGTTTTTAGTCATTAATTATTCAATATAAATGCAAACCAAATGAAAAAGAATTTTAAACTCTGCTTTATCACTCTTTTACTGTTCATAATCACGGGCAGTATAAATGCGCAAACTACTTATTATGTAAGCACCGGTGGCAGTGATGCGAACGATGGTTCAAGCTGGGCCAACGCGTTCAGAAATCTCACGACTGCATTAGCTGCGGGGAGGGCCAGCGCATCCGCTTCGGTTATTATTAATATGGCTGAAGGCACTTACAAACCCACAGACGGAACAGGGAATGGCACAGACCGTGACGCCACATTTAAATTGTACCGTGCAGAGTGGCCTGCATCGAATGCTGGCAAGGCATTAAGGGTATATGGCGGCTTTAATGCCGCTACAGGTGTAAGAGATATCACGGCTAATCCCACCATACTAAGTGGTGATCTTGGCACAGCAGGTGATATTGGGGATAACAGTTATCATATAGGGTTGATTAACAACTGGGAATCTGATGCTGATAGTATGATTGTGGACGGGTTTATTATTTATAATGGCATTGCAAATGGTTCAGGCGGCTTTCTCTATCATGGTAATCTTAGCGAAGTACGGTACCGGGGTGGAGGTTTAGTGATAGACGGCAATTTTACCGGAGATAAAATAAAAATAAGTAATTGTGTGTTTACTTCCAATTCCGCAATAGATGCCGGAGCCGCCTTATATACGGACGCTACACGTGGTGTACTAATTACCAATTGCGTATTTAGTGGCAACAGTACCGGAGTTTTAGCGGGTGGAATTTATAGCGATAATACCGGGCTAACTCTAACTAACTGCATTTTTAGCGACAACGTCTCTCCCTGGGGTGCATCTGCACTCCATGCAGAAGAATCAACTTTGTCTGTTACCAACTGTACCTTTTCGGCAAATAATGGTCAACGCTGTATTGAAGGTGTTTCGTCCAACGGAGTGTTTGCTAACAATATTATCTGGGGCAATAACGATAACGGTTTTTCTCCTCTTGACCCCGGCACCGGGAATGTTGTGATCCAATACAACGACATTGAGGGAAATGATACCTATCCCGGTACTGGCAATGTAAACGTTGATCCTTCTTTCAAGAACTCTTCTAATCATATTGGGGCTGATAACAAATGGGGCACTGCAGATGATGGACTGCAACTAAATGTTTGCAGCCCGGTAAAAAACATCGGCAGCAACGATGCAGATAAAGTACTTACAACAACTGACTTTTTAGGCGCCAAGCGTATTTTGTTCGATGTAGTTGACATGGGAGCATATGAATCAACAGAAGAGGCAGGACAAGCTACTTATTACAGGGATGCGGACGTAGATGGGTATGGTGATCCTCAGAATTCTATCCAGAGCAGCGAATGTTCAGTTCCTGATGGCTATGTTAGAGACAATACCGATTGCGATGATAGCAGGACGGCTGTTAATCCCGCTGGAAATGAGATTTGTGGTAATAATATCGATGATAACTGCAATGGACAGATTGATGAAGGATGCAGTGGCGGCGAATGCGCAAATGCCACACATTTAAATACCAACAACATTACAGAGCATAGTGCCAGATTGAACTGGGCAGCTTCAATTAATCCGGCTAAATGGGAAATACAATATAAAAAAGCATCAAGAAATGCGAAATGGGTAACTATTAAATTAGCAGGCTCAGCAAGATCAGTGAATATTTCATCACTTGCGGCAAATCAAAAGTATAGCTGGCATATCAAGGCTAGATGCGGAAAACACTGGACTACTTTCTCACCCTTGACAAATTTTAAAACACATGCCAATCAATTTGCAGGCAACACTACTACTCAACAATCTGCACAGTTGAAAAATGTGACCGAAGAAAAATCTCCGATTATTAAATTATATCCAAACCCAACCAGGGGACAGTTTGTGATCGAGCTTCATCTTGCGGATCATATTAATACAAATGGAAAAATCCAATTGGTGAACATGATGGGTCAAACTGTATCTGCAGAAAACGCAAACATCAGCAATGGCATACTACAAAAAAATGTTTCCATTTCATCTTCACTTACTCAGGGAATTTACATAGTGAAAGTTGTTGTGAATGATAAAACATACGTATCAAAACTGATGTATGAAAAATAAAATTTTTAATCAAAGCATTTACGCCGGAGTCTTTAAAGCTCCGGCGTAATGCAATTAAAACAAATATTTAGCCTTTGCCGGTCGCCTTACCGGGCACTTAATGAAATGTTGTTGGTCGATCAACAACGGCGCAAAAAACTTTTAGCAAACGCTGCACAAATTTGAAGTATCACAGTTAGAACAGAAGAATTAAGGCAATAGAAGCACAAAAGATTAATAATATTCCCACGATTTGAACAGGTACCGTGTAAGCAAATGCCGGCGTAAGCTGTCACTTCCTTTTTGTAATTTGAATGTGGCTAAATATTATGTAATCATCGGGATTATTACAATGAAGATTACTACTGTGAATCGAAGAATGAATCGCTTAATTTAGTTTTGTCCAGTTTGTACCATTCCATTCCCAGGTGTCTCCAAATATTATTTGCCCGTTTCCGCCACCATAGAGAATAATTTTGTTCCGCATTTTATCATAGGCCATTGCATGCAGGAAACGTTTACCGGGAGTTTGACCATTCATTTTTACCTCGCTCCATTTTTTTCCATTCCATGACCACATATCTTCGAGAATTCCATTTGCGGCATTGTTGCCGCCATACAGAATAACTGAACCTGAAACGTTATCAAACACCATGTGATGTTGTATGCGAGGCGATGGACCTTCTTCACTTACCTTTTCCCAGGATTTACCATCCCATGTCCATGTATCAGCAAAGTCTTTTCTATTCGCGTCATCATTTTTTATATGTTGCCCGCCAAATAACACAATTTTTCTTCGGATACTATCATACACCATGGCAAAATCAGAACGAGGTTCAGGGCCCTGTACATTAATCCTTGTCCATATATGGCCATCCCATTCCCATGTATCACCAAATGCAGTCTTTCCAAAACCTGTTGATCCGCCAAAAAGCACAATCTTATCGCGGTAGCTGTCATATACCATTGAATGCCATGCGCGGGTATCTGGACCGCCAACAGTTATTTGTTTCCATTCTTTACCATCCCATCTCCACGTGTCTCCCAGGAGTTTACCTTCTCCCGGTCCACGATAATGCAGTCCTCCGAATAAAATAATTTCCTTTCTGCGAGAATCAAATGCAACGCTGCCAGCTCCTCTTACCAGTGGTCCCTTACCCGGAAGGATTTCCCAATCCCTTCCATTCCAACCCCACACCTCTCCAAATTCAGGTGTATTTTCCTGGTGGTATCCGTCAAGAAGAATAGTACGCCGGAGATTATCATTATAGATCAGGCAATGATATACACGATTGCCTGGCCCGGCTCCTTCCTTTAAAACGATGTTATTCAAACCAGGAAAAATATTATTAATAGAGATCAGCATGGCTACCGAAATAGTCAAAAATGCTTTCATAAAATGACTTTGATTTTTCTACAGATAAAATTTATGCAGTATAGCTGTAAGCATTCATTAAATCCTAACAACCCGATAAATCAGGAACTATTAAATTCCTGGAATGCTTTATAACTATTAAACCTGGGATGGTAACCTGGCAGTCGAGTTCTTTGTGAGCTTATCTCTATTGCCAGGCATTAATGGTAATCTTGAAGGTAATTTTAGCTATGAACAGTAACATGCTATCTTCACCAAGATAAATTATTGCAGGCTGGTATTTGAAAACCTATTCAAAAAGCATAAATTAAAAACGCTGCAGGAATTCCCGCAGCGTTTTTAATTTAATGGGATAGAAATTTTCTGTTTTATAAAAATTTATTGCCGTTGCACTTTGATATTTTTCCCTGGGATAGCAGGCATGTAATCTCAGTGGCCAGCCTGCTTCTTAGAAACACGGTTTGATGCAATGCTTTTCATGCTCTTTTCCTTTTGTTTTACTTCTTTTAATAACTTTTCGGCATCTCCCCTATTGATTGGTTTGAGCTGATAATAAACTTCTCTTGCATTTTCTATTTGACTAAGCGCCACATAACTTAAACCTTTATAGTAGTAACTGCGTTTTGACTGTGCATCTAATTCAATTGCTTTACTGAATTGATAAATTGCATCATCGTATTTATTCAGCATGTAATAAGCATATCCAATAGCCTCTCTGCTGCTCAAGTCTTTTGCATCATTATCTATTGCCTTTTGCAAAACCGGTATTGCCTCAACATACTTTTGCTGTTTCATATATATCCATCCTGCTTTATAGTAATAATCTCTTGAATTTTCTTCGTCATATTGCAATGCAAGTTTAAAGTATTCAAGAGCCTTTTTGTCATCCTCCAAATTGTTATAGTACACATTTGCCATACCACGTAATGCGTCGCCGTAAGTAGGAATTGCATCGAGCGCTTTTTGATATGCGCCGAGTGCATCATCATTATACCCTATCATATAATACGCATGACCTATTTCTACATACTTTTTCGCAAAATCTTTTTGTCCATCCGGCTGGTATTTTTCAAGATACAGGAGCACATCAGCATAGTCTTTTAAATAGTTTGCACACCGGCCGGCTTTGTAATAGTAATGATTATCGGGTACTTTTGATGTTTCGAAGTATTTTTTAAAATAACTTAATGCGGTTTGATAATTTTCCTCATCATAAAAAATGTCGCCAAGATATTTATCAGCATCATAATATTTTGGATATAGCTCCAACGCTTTTTTATAGTTTTCTTTGGCTTCATCTTTCCTGTCGGTATGGTCGTAAGCGTACGCTAATTCAAAAAATATGGTGGCAGATGATTTTAATAGCTTTGCTTTTTGCAAAAAGGTTATTGCATTGCCATATTCCTCAAGTTCATTGCTTGACCACCCGGCTTCGTATAAAGCATCTGTATAATCCGGGTTTTTATCAATAGCATCTTTAAAAGCAAGAAGGGCTTCATTATACTTTTCTGCATTTTTTAATTTTATTCCTTCATTGTATGAGTTTTCGGCTGAGTTTAAGGACTGCGCATTGACCTGGCCTAGCATGAATAAGCAAAGAAGGGAAAAGGGGAGTGATTTAGGCATAGTGATTGAATTTTAACTAAAATTACGTTTT
>DATBFI010000411.1:0-3251 GCA_036558585.1 Chitinophagaceae bacterium | reverse complement strand
AGCAGCAGTGGTGAATTAGGACATAATGTGATGGATCATCATTATATGCTTGGCGCATCGGGAATGGTGGAAGGTTTTGAAGATAAATATTATTTTGGCAGGAGAGCGAATGGATTTTATATTCCTCGCTTTACAAATTTTTTTGGTGATAAGAGGGATTACCTGCGTGGCTTTGGATACCAGGGCAGTGCCAGTCGTGAAGGATGGAGTCGCGACGTTGCGGAACTCAATATTGGTGGCGCTTACAAAGAAGCGCTCACAGAGCCGGGAGCGTGGTATATTGGCGCCACCGGCTTTGGCGAAATTCTTCCTTATCATGAAAATAAAATTTCACTCGATAAGAATAAAAAAGATAAATGGGGCTTGCCTGTACTGGCAATGGATGCAGAGCTTAAAGAGAATGAATTTAAAATGCGCAAGGACATTGTAAAGGAATTGGTGGCCATGTTTGAGGCAGCAGGCATTAAAGATATCAGCACCTGGGACAGTAAAGAATATGCAATTGGCCAGGGAATCCACGAAATGGGTACAGCCCGTATGGGTAGAGACCCGAAGAGTTCTGTGCTGAATGCGCACAACCAGGTTTGGGATGCACCAAATGTTTTTATAACGGACGGAGCATGTATGGTATCAAGCGCCTGTCAAAATCCATCACTCACATATATGGCATTAACAGCGCGGGCCGCAGATTATGCGGTAAATGAAATGAAGAAACAAAATTTATAGAAGTTTGATTTATACGATTTTACTATAACGGGATTTATCACTTTATTTTCTTCCTTTCCGAAATAGGAATTTTCTATTGCATTTTCAATAATTTAAATTACTTTGGGTATTTCTGCACAGTTCTTATTTCTCTTAGCAGCCGTGTTTCTCCAAAAACAAACGCGGTAAAAATGTGATCACGTCAAGAGGGCTAGCCAGGAACAAAAAACACCATATCCGTATAAAAAACTTTCACCCTGACGCCTTACGCAACAATACTCAATTCTATGAGAATAATTCTTTTTTCTCAGGAGAGATTATGCCCAAAAAAATTGCCGGTAAGAATAACCCGTACTGGCAAGGTTCAGATATATTTTGTTAATGACAATAGTCCCCCGCTTACAAAGTCATAAATACTTTTTAATACCGATAAAAACTCATTTAAAACTTAAACCAAATTTTATGAGAACGTACATTGCTAAACTATGTTTGTGCGTAACGATGATTTTGTGTAGTCAAAAATTATTGTCGCAGGAACTCTCTGCCCAAAAGAATTCACTTCTTACATGGCAAATAAAAAGGGATGATAAAACACAAAAGACAGCACAAAATTTTACTTCTAAATTCAATCCTTCAATAAGAACAGAAGCTAATGTATCAGTATCAACTATTACAGACACAAAGGATGTGAGGGTTTTTCCGTCGCCCAATATTCAATCAGAAGTACATATTTCTATTAATAAGAAAAACCCTGATAATTTGATAGCAAGTGCAAACACGCTTCTTGGCGCTTCGGGGAGAAAGGTTTTATACAACCAGGGATATTATTTTTCGCTCGATGGAGGCAAATCCTGGTCTGGTGCAGATTTTCTGCAAAACGCACCTAAACAAAATATTTTGGGTAATCCGGCTACGGCTTTTACTGCGCGTGGCCAGGCAATTTTAACAACAATTAATTTCGATGATATTGACTTTAGTTACGGGTATCTTTTCCAGTTATCAAGAAACGGGGGTAACACCTGGTCTCATGCGCAACAGGGACGAGGTATTGGATATTTCACCATCGGATTGGACAAACTTATGATAGCTGCAGATAATGTAAGAACAAGCCCCTACGCTAATAATTTTTATGCTGCATGGACTGATTTTGGTGTGGGCAGTGGTGAAATTCTTTTCAACAAAAGCACTGATGGCGGGAGAACTTTTTCTGCGCCAATTATTTTAAGAACCAAAATTGTCGGCTTTGGCCAGGGCACCAATGTGCAAACTGGTCCTGATGGACAAGTATATGTTTGCTGGGCAGATCATTCTGTTTATAAATATCCATACCTGGCAGATGGTTTGGGATTTACAAGTTCTAAGAACGGCGGCGGTTCTTTTAAACCTTATACTGTTGCATTTAAATATGATGGTATCAGAAGTGGTGATAGTGATGCAACTTTCAACCATACAAGAGTTGCAGATTTTCCGGCAATGGCCGTTGATAAGAGTGAACACGAACATCGCGGAAGAATTTATGTAACCTATCCTACTAAAGAAAATCATGTGGGAAAAGCAATTATACAAGTAAGATATTCTGATGATGAGGGTCAGAGTTGGTCGTTACCGGAAACCGTCAGCATACCCCAGGGCAAACAAAATTTTTTCCCATGGATAACTGTTGATGATGCCACCGGCGAAGTTTGGGTTGTATATTATTCATTTGACGAGGCCAAAAAATATGCAACAAATACTTATGTTTCGCATTCTTCAGATGGAGGAGCAACATGGGAGAATCAAAAAGTAAGTGATGTTTCGCATATTACTGCTCCCATAGACAATGATCACTTTTCATACGGCTATGTAGGTGATTATATCGGCATCACAGCCTACGGGGGAAAAGCTTATCCAATCTGGCATGATGACAGGAATGGTACATGGCAATTGTATTGCTCGCCCGTGAGCAGTCGTGGAACTGCACAAAAAGCAAGCGATGCTGACCAACTTTCCAGGTCAATAATTCAAGAAACGGACAAAAAAATAAGCGTTATTCCTAATCCATTCAACAATACTTTACGATTACAGGTATTCAATGAAGAGATAAATGCTGTGCAATTAATAAATCAATCAGGTGTGGTTGTTAAACAATGGAACGGTGTTACATCCAGGGATTTAAATGTTGCTGATATTCCACCCGGCGTGTATATTTTAAAAATTACCGGGAAAGGAAATAAAATATATACCCAGAAAATAATTAAGAACCGATAGCAGCTGTTGCATTTCAATTTTGATCCTGGCGGCAAGGGTTAAATGTGCAATAACATAACGGCTTAAGATTACGAAGAGGATTTTGTGTTTTCGGATCTTAAGCCGTTATGTTAGTACAATTGTGCTATATGTTTTCCGGAAAGAAGAGGCTTGTACAAGAAAATGTGCTCAGTCTTTTGCCCCTTTGCATTGGTGCTATACTCTGCATATGGAATGTTCTCGTCTAAAATCAAAAATGCATGAATGAAGTAGCGTATTATATTTGCTTTTAAGTAACTATAAGCTGTCATTATGCCTGG
>DATBFI010000410.1:0-9136 GCA_036558585.1 Chitinophagaceae bacterium | reverse complement strand
GTTCATTTTCATTTACATAAAAAAATAAGCCAAATACAAAAGAAGAAATTAAACCAAGGGATGCGGCCAGTCCGTCTATACCATCGATAAGATTAAAAGAATTAATTACTAGCAGAATAGTAAAAAATGTAAGCACATAACCCAATACGGGATTAATTTCAAAGAAACCGCAGAGACCTTGTAAATCGGTAATTAGCAAACGTGCTTTTGCTGTTAAAAGCGAAGCGACCAAAAGCTGCCCCAATACTTTTTTCCATGCTTTTAAAACGAATATGTCGTCAATAATTCCAAGAATAAAAATGATGAAAAAAGAAGCGAGGTAATACTGAAATTCAAAGTCGCCCAATTTAAAATCGGCAACCAACAAAAGACTTATAGAAAGTCCCGATACGATTCCCACACCTCCAAGTGAGGATATAGGATAAGTGTGTGTTTTTCTTTCATCTGGAAGGTCGAAGAGCTTATTGATTCTTGCAATTTTAATGATAAATGGCATTAAAAAGAAGGTGATCACATAAGCAATGAACATGCCGGCTGCAACTAAAACCATGCTGTCTAAGTTTTAAGGAATCAACTTATTCTCTTTACAAACAAACGTGATTGCGAAAGTATGATATAAATTTGGATACAAACACAATTTTGATGAGAAAAAATACCCTTATCTTATCAATGAATTTTATGCCTTAGTTTTGCGAACTTAAAAAATTCTGATGGAAAAAATAACTGAACTTAAGAATATCGCCGCGCAAATACGCCGCGATATTGTAAGAATGGTACACGCTGCACAAAGTGGACATCCGGGTGGTTCGTTGGGTTGTACAGAATTTTTCACAGCACTTTATTTTAAATTAATGAAACATGATCCGGCTTTTAATATGGATGGGATGAATGAGGATATATTCTTTTTATCCAATGGCCATATTTCTCCGGTTTTTTATGCAACCCTTGCACGTTCAGGATATTTCGATATTAAAGAGTTATCAACTTTTCGAAAAATCAATTCTCGATTGCAGGGGCATCCTGCTACTGCAGAACATTTGCCTGGCATTAGGGTAGCAAGTGGTTCTTTAGGTCAGGGATTAAGTGTTGCAATCGGTGCTGCAATAGCTAAAAAGTTAAATGGCGATACACATATTGTTTATTCATTGCACGGGGATGGTGAATTGAATGAAGGACAGATATGGGAAGCAGTTATGAGTGCCGCTCATTTAAAAGTGGATAATTTAATTTCCACAATAGATTGGAATGGTCAGCAAATCGATGGACCAACCCAAAAAGTTATGAACCTCGGTGATCTCCATATAAAGTTTTCAGCGTTTGGCTGGAAGATTTTAGAAATGAATGGAAACGAAATGGAGGACGTTATCGCAACACTTATTAAAGCGAAATCACTAACTGGCCAGGGGCAGCCCGTTTGTGTTTTAATGAAAACCGTAATGGGTAAAGGTGTTGATTTTATGGAGGGGCATCATGAATGGCATGGGGTGGCTCCTAATGATGAACAACTTGCGAGAGCTTTGGCTCAATTGCCTGTTACAATTGGAGATTATTAATTTAATTTTTTGTTGTAAAAATTGAATTACAATTTGGACCTTTTTTAGAACAGAAGCGAGCTCCTGCTATTAATCTTGCGTCGGTTACGTTCACCGTTTAGAAATGTTTCGAGCAATTAAAAATTTTCTACACTATGGCAGAAGAAAAATTAGAAGTGTATAAGGGCAGGACCTTGTACAGCCGAAATAACATGATTAATGAATGATGCTATCATTAAATTGAAACTTCAGGTGAAACTTTTAACGTGCTACATTCACCGCTCTTTTTTCCCTAATAACAGTTACTTTTATCTGGCCCGGATAGGTCATTTCAGTTTGAATTTTTTGCGCAATTTCAAAACTAAGTTTATCACTTTCAGTATCACCAACTTTATCTGCCTCTACAATTACTCTTAACTCGCGACCTGCCTGCACTGCATAGGCTTTTTCAACACCTGGATAAGAAATAGCAAGCGTTTCCAAATCTTTAATTCTTTGCAGGTATTGCTGCATTATTTCGCGTCTTGCACCAGGACGGGCGCCACTAATGGCATCACATGCCTGCACTATTGGTGAAATAACGTACTGCATTTCAATCTCGTCGTGGTGAGCACCAATTGCATTTATGACAGCAGGATTTTCACCGTATTTCTCAGCAAGTTTTGCTCCAAGTAAAGCATGGCTCAATTCTGTTTCTTCATCAGGCACTTTGCCTATATCATGTAATAAACCGGCTCGTTTCGCAAGCTTAGGGTTTAATCCCATTTCACTTGCCATAACGCCACAAAGATTAGCAACTTCACGACTATGCATTAATAGGTTTTGTCCATATGAAGAACGAAAACGCATTTTCCCCACTATGCGTACAAGTTCTTTGTGTAAACCATGAATGCCCATTTCTATTACCGTTCTTTCTCCGATTTCCATTACCTGTTCTTCTAATTGCTTTCGTGTTTTTTCAACTACTTCTTCAATACGGGCAGGGTGAATTCGCCCATCGGCAACCAAACGCTGCAGGCTTAAGCGTGCAATCTCTCTGCGCAGGGGATCAAATGACGACAATACAATTGCTTCGGGAGTGTCATCAACAATCAAATCAACACCAGTGGCCGCTTCTATCGTTCTGATATTACGCCCCTCGCGGCCGATGATCTGACCCTTAATCTCGTCACTGTCAAGGTTGAAAACCGTAACAGTATTTTCAATGGTTTGCTCGGCAGCAGTACGCTGTATAGATTGTATAATTATTTTGCGGGCTTCTTTGTTAGCCTTCTGTCTTGCCTCTTCAATGATTTCCTGTTGTAATGCAAGAGCCTGTGTTTGAGCTTCTTGTTTAAGAGTATCGACCAATTGTGATTTAGCCTCTTCAGCAGTTAATCCTGCTATTTTTTCCAGTCTGCGGATATGTTCTTCCTGATGTTTTTCCAGTTCATTTCTTTTGTGGCTAACAACTTCTATCTGCCGGTTAAGATTTTCCTTAATAGCTTCATTCTCCTTAATTTGTTTTTCTAAGGCTACCTCTTTTTGATTGATACTAATTTCTTTTTGCTTGATTCGGTTTTCAGTATCGCTAATTTTTCTATTCTTTTCTAATACCTCTTTATCATGTTCTGCCTTAAGTTGAACAAATTTCTCCTTTGCTTCAAGGATTTTTTCTTTTTTTATTGTTTCAGCTTTAGCTTCGGCTTCCGTAATTATTTTTCGTGTTTGAAGTTCCGCTTCTTCAATCTGTTTTTTAGTGTTTTTTGCAAATATGAATTTACCCGCCACAATGCCTACCAGCAAAGCAAATAAACCAATTATTATAAATATGAAAGTTTGATCCATGCTTTTGGAGTTTTAAATAATTCAAAATCATATATTTCTCTTTCTTCATCGGAAATGAATGAGCGAAGATAATCAAACAATAGAAACTATCTAAGGGGTTAAATAAATCGTATGTGGGAATCAATTTTCCCGAACCGGGAAAATCAGTGAATATGAAACTGGTTAATAGGCTGAGGGCCAACGTAATGATTCTTCCCGGCACATTGGCATATCCTTTGGGCAAATTACGTGTCCGTTTTTAATCTTACCTTGGGTTTTAAAGTACTCTCTTTTACTAATTGATACATCTCTCCTTATTAGGTTAAAACTAATGAGGAGGAGATTGTATCCTTTGCAATTTTTTCGCTGTTTTGTTAGTTTTAATGTTATAATCAGAGCACTTTTCTAAAACTTACAGTGAGTTGTTATTACAGTGTTATATCTGTAAAGAGGGTGCCTTCAAAATTATTATCCCCGGGTCTTTTACCTAAATGCATATACGCCTTGCGTGTGACCTCCCTTCCCCTTGGCGTGCGCTGTAAAAATCCTTCCTGTATCAAAAATGGCTCATATACTTCTTCAATAGTCCCTGCTTCTTCACCGACAGCCGTAGCAATAGTGGAAATACCTACAGGACCGCCTTTAAATTTTTCGATTATAGTAGAAAGTATACGATTGTCCATTTCATCTAAACCATGCTCATCCACGTTCAACGCACGTAATGCATGTTGAGTAATGCCAAGGTCAATAACACCTTCATTTAATACCTGGGCAAAATCTCTTACACGACGCAATAAACTATTCGCAATACGGGGTGTTCCCCGACTTCTTCGCGCAATTTCAAAGGCAGCGTCATAGCTGATGGGTGCATTTAAAATGCCCGCGCTCCTCTCAATAATCTTTTTAAGTGTTTCCGCATTATAATATTCCAGCCGGGATTTAATACTAAAACGCGAAAGCAGCGGTGCGGTTAATAAGCCACTTCTTGTTGTGGCACCTATTAAAGTAAAAGGATTTAAATTGATCTGTATACTTCTTGCATTGGGGCCGGTATCAATCATAATATCAATTCTAAAATCCTCCATTGCCGCATACAGGTATTCTTCCACCACTGTGCTTAATCGATGTATCTCATCAATGAACAAAACATCATTGCGTTCAAGATTAGTGAGAAGTCCTGCAAGATCACCAGGTTTTTCAATAACAGGCCCTGAAGTTTCTCTTATATGTACACCTAATTCATTTGCCACAATTCGCGACAAAGTTGTTTTACCTAAACCCGGAGGACCATGAAATAAGATATGATCTAATGCCTCATTACGAAGCTTTGCAGCTTTAATAAATATTATGAGATTTTCAATCAGCTGTGGCTGCCCTGCAAAATCATCGATTTCTTTTGGACGAATACTGTTTTCAAATTCTCTTTCAGCCGGACTTAACTGCGATTTCTCAATATGCAGATTTGGATTGTTCATATTTTTTAAATCCTTTTTGGCTATCCATAAGTCAGTAAAACCATATTTATTTTTTCACAAACTATTTTTGCCAGTTCTATTTTTCTAAAGCAATTAACCCCGGATTTTCATATTTATCTTATTTCTTAATAAGAATAATACCAATAATGATTAAAATAGCTCCCGCCATCTTTTCCAACGTTATTGTTCTTACTGCCGAGCCTAATAAGCCATAATGATCAATAATCAGCGATGAAAAAATTTGTCCGCTTACCACAAGGGCAAAAGTTAATGCAACTCCCTGTTGCTGGTTTACCCATGTGATATAAGCAACAAAGATGGCTCCTAAAAATCCGCCTAACCAAATATACCACGGCGTAGCTGAAGCAGGTTTTAATTGAAAAACTGGTGAAGAGTTTATACTAAGGTTCAGCGCCAACAAGCAAATAAGACCGACGGAGAAACTAAGTAAGGAACCCATCAATGGTCCCCCGGTTAACTTACCTAACCTTGTGTTTAATATTGCCTGGATGGGAAGCAATCCACCAACAACCAGTGTAACAAGCATCAGCAGATATTTCATCGAAAAAAATTTAACAGTAAGCCTATTGTAAAACTACACAAAACTAATGGTGGGAATTTATAAGATTATTCACAAAAATGATCTCTTATAAAATCGTTAAAGCAACCTGAATATATTTGTATATACAAATGCAGCGTCCTATGTTTGCAACCGCAATTACGCCCCGTTAGAAACAGAGCATGAAAACATCAGAAAGCAGATATTGTAAATGTATTTATTTTTCAGCCAATGCGTTGGCAAGAAAAATTGAAAAGCTTGCCTGTGATTGCTGGAAAAAAGTGAATCTTTCCCCGAGCCATGCTTATTTGCTAATGGTGGTTATTGAAGATCCCGGTGTCCAACCTGGCACACTTTCAGATGAATTACAGCTAACACCCAGTACCATTACACGTTTGATAGAAAAATTGGAAGAAAAAAAATTAGTGATTAGAACAACGGAAGGAAAAGTTACTAACGTTTATCCAACGCCAAAGGCAAAAGATTTGTATCCCAGATTAAAAGAATGCAGTAACAACTTTGTTGAGATTTATTCGGGTATTTTAGGGAAAGAAGAAAGTGCCAGGCTGGTGCAAAATATTAATAAAATATCAGACAAATTGCAGGATTAGTCTTGAGCACATATTTGTACATACAATTATAGGAAAAGAAAAGTTTCTCCGGATGAAAAAAAATTGGCTTTGAGATTGGTATTGTTGGATAATGATCAGAATGTTGAAGTGAGCGAAACAACGATGTAGGGTACCAATTCAGAAGGTTGTCAAAAACTTAAACATGAAAGCAATTGTTGCAAAAGCAGGAGGTTCCTTCGACAATGTAGTTGTGGAAGATATAGCAAATCCTGTTTTGAAACCAGATGAAATATTGGTAAAAGTTTATGCAGCAGGTGTAAATCCAGTTGATTGGAAAGCAGTCCTCCACGGATATTTCGGTTATCCGCTTATCCTGGGAAGTGATATTTCCGGTGTAATAGAAGCAGTTGGTGAAGAAGTAAAAAATTACAAAGCCGGCGATCAAATTATTGGATCCCTTGAGTGGCAGAAGCAAAGTGCGTTTGCAGAATATGTTGCGACAAAAGAAAAATATATCACACGCAGGCCAAAGAATTTGTCGTTGCAGGAATCAGCAGCAATTCCGCTTGCGTCATTAACCGCATGGCAGGGTTTGTTTGATCATGCACATATACAGGCAGGAGAAAAAATTGTTGTGCATGCAGCAGCAGGTGGCGTTGGATTGTTTGCGGTACAGTTTGCAAAATGGAAAGGCGCCTATGTCATCGGAACCGCATCAGAAAAAAATATTGATTTTCTGAAATCAGTTGGTGTAGATGAAGTGATCGATTATACAAAATACAAACTCACAGAAAAAGTAAATAATGTTGATGCGGTACTCGATACCGTTGGTACACCTGAAGTGCAGGAAGAATCTTTTAAGGCATTAAAGCCGAGAGCAAGATATGTTTCCATCACAGCTGGGCCACGGGAAGAATTACTGAAAAAGTATGAAATATCTGCAACGCGTTTTCTTTTTCATTCCGATTCGCAGGAACTAAAACAAATTGTGCAATTAATTGAAGAAGAAAAAGTAAAGGTATTTATTGATAAAGCTTTTCCATTAACAGAAGCAAGAGCAGCATTGGAATATGTGCACAGGGGGCACACACGAGGGAAGATAGTATTGGCCCCCATCCCCTAAAGGGAGTAATAAAAGTATCAGATAAAATTATCCAAAAACCAAGTAATTGTTTAACAATGTAAAAAATTCCTCCCTTTAGGAGGTTAGGAGAACATATGAAAACTGGTATCATCGGCTCTGCAGCAGTAGGGCAGGTTTTGGCAAAAGCATTTAAATCTGAAAGACACGATGTAATGCTTGGCACACGCAACACTTCAAAAGAAGAGGTTGTAAAATTTAAAAATGAAAATACCGGGATTAATATTGGTACTTTCAAAGAAGCTGCAGCATTCGGAGAAATTCTTGTACTCGCAACAGGTGGTTCTGTAACTGAAGAGGCGATAAAACTTGCCGGCGTTGAACATTTTAGTAACAAAGTAGTAATCGATGCAACCAATCCAATTGCACCTGCTCCTCCTGTGAACGGTGTATTGAAATTTTTTACCACTCTTGACGATTCGTTAATGGAAAGAATTCAAAAATTAATTCCTGATGCAAAAGTTGTAAAAGCGTTTAATAGTGTTGGCAATGCATTAATGTACAAGCCGAAATTGCAGAACGGGAAACCATCAATGTTTATCTGTGGCAACGATGATACAGCAAAGAAAACCGTAACGGATATTCTTACAACATTTGGCTGGGAAACAGAGGACATGGGCAAAGCAGAAGCTGCAAGAGCAATTGAACCACTATGTATTCTTTGGTGTATACCAGGATTTTTAAAGAATGACTGGATGCATGCTTATAAAGTTTTGAGGCCGGCCTGAATCTTTGATTAAGTGATTTAAAGAATTAATAAGCAAATGGCGATTAAATGACATTTCAATTTGCACCTGTAAACTATGTTGCAAAGCGTAATGAAATAAATAAAATTAAAAATGGAAAATACAATTGAGCAGAATATTAAAATCAGGAAAAGTATTGATGAGTCTTATGCTGCCAAGGGAATTAATTACGATGAATATCGCAGACTGATTAATGCATTTATCATGATTGGTAAATCAACCGCAAAAAAAGATTCTGAGAATTTACTCGAATATTCAAAACTTAATGTGGCGCGCATGAATCGTCTCGATAAATCGATAGAGATAATTCCTGACCTGAAAGAAGTTATTGAACAGATCACCACTCCTCAAATATGGCTTGTACTTACGGAAGGCTGGTGCGGTGATGCGGCGCAAATTGTGCCGGTGTTTGATAAGATTGCACAACTCAATTCAAATATTAAACTTAAATTTTTATTGCGTGATGAAAACCCTGAACTGATGAATTGGTATCTCACCAATGGGAAGAGCAGGAGTATTCCTAAACTGATAACCGTTGATGAAAACTTTGAAGAACTGTTCAACTGGGGACCAAGACCAAAAGTATTACAGGAAATGTTTTATCATATGCGTGCAAATGCTATAGACATGCATACCATTAAAGAAGAAATGCACAAATGGTATACTGATGACAAAACAATAACAACACAAAAAGAAATATTGAAGCTGTTGAAAAAAACATGTTGCAATTGTAATGTTGAGCGAAAAGTGGCATAGAGGAAATAGCCAATATATGGGTGGATTTACAAGGGTGTTGAGCAATCAATGCCCTTTTGTTTTGAGATTATGAATGTGAGTAAAGAGAAATAATTTATGGATCAGAGCGAGTATGTCGAATGTTTATTTTCAAAATTGTTGCGAATTGGTGGGAAGGCAGTTGCTGTTTTCAATATGCAATTTACTACCGAATGAAAATTTCCATGAGCGCAATTTTAGATTTGAATTTATTTGATGCTTGTTTTGGTCCTTAAATTTGCGTGGATGCCTGAATAGATTTTAATGGGCATTGTTTCTTTTTCCAGAGTAGATTTCGTTCAGCGATCCTCCTTTAATGGTATACCTATTGCTTCGTAATTTAATTCTGTAAGTATTTTGAGAATCACATCATATATTCTTCTTAACTCATTTTCAGTTATGCAATAAGGTGGCATGATATAAACTGTATTTCCCAAAGGTCGCAGGTAAACACCCAAGTGTAAGCTTTTTTGACTTATTGCAGCGCTTATGTTATTTAAGTATTCATCTTTCCCCTGGACAATTTCAAAA
>DATBFI010000409.1:0-11783 GCA_036558585.1 Chitinophagaceae bacterium | reverse complement strand
GTCCGCCAGGGCGAGACGATGTTTGACAAATTTTTTGGTTATTAAATAGAGGATGGATCTCTGAATGCTTTGATGTGCCTTTATTAGCGCTTTATCATTTGACCTCCTTTTTTGCTTAAAAAAACTGCAGCCTGGCTATTTGTTGATGCTATTGTCCTGTCTTGATTTTATACTCTCCATCGAATTTGTTCATCTTTTTTCTTTATAATGGATAACCTGATTGATATGGCGATATCCTGGTTTCTTCCCCCGTAAATTTTTGATCGATCACTTCCTGCCTGTAATGCTTCATATTCTTTTTAAAAGAATGATCTGCACTTGCACCGATGTTATTATTTTTATATAACTGTTCATAACCGGCTGTGAGCTCCTGTTCAATATTTTGTAATTTCTGACGCCGCATTTGCCACGACACAGCACTTGATTTGCCCGCAAAATTTAGTTTATCCCACCAGGCATACATATATCGCAACAATTGCGGAAGATGATCCGGTGCATTCATAAATTTCCTGAAGGCATATTGTTCACCGGCGAGATAGATCGCATGGCGTGTTTTGTAATTTTTAAACTGGGTAATGATGAAACGGACCAGCAGATACAATATATACAAAACAACTGCAGCAGCTAAGATTACCCAATACCAGGGATATCCCCAAATCGTGAACTTCTTTTTTGACGGCGGTGCAACTGCACTGATCGATTGGTTTGCCTGCAGGCTGTCTTTTAAAGTAGCCACAATACCAAGATCAGGATTTGCTTTTACATGAATCTTCCCGGCATAGGCACTGCGACTGTATGATTTGCTGCTATTGGGATTCCACCATTTTACCTGCACCGCAGGAATTACAAAATCTCCTTCTTTCTCCAAAAGATAGATGATGGTTTGTGTTAGTTTCCCGTTGGCATCATAATCATCTCTTTTGTCTTCCAGCTCAGCATCCTGCAAATAAGCGCTTGCAAAGTCGAGTGAATCTTTATGCAATTGCGGAATAAATTGTGGCAGTGTACCACCGGCATCAATGGTAATGCTTCTTTCAATAACATCGCCCACTTTAAGATTTTGCAACGGCTTGCTCCATTTTTCACTGATCGAAACATCTTTGGCAACAAACCAGTTTTGGTCTTTCATAGTGGCGGGAACATCTTTTACGGTGAAATGCTGCGCAGCGGTTTGTATAGTAACTTTTTTGCTCTCGCTGCTTCCCTCGGGTGGCGTAGTCGCAACAATTTTGATAGCAGGAACATTGAATGATCCTGCCTTGTAGGGAAATACAATAAAATAAAATTGCAGCCCTGCATATTTTTTGCCATTGATATCAAACATGCCCGGCGTGGTTTGATCAAAGGGAAGAATAAATGCATTCGGAATTTGGATATTGTCAAAATCCAGCGGGGCCGTGTACCATGTAGGCGTGAGCACAGTGATCGTGATCTTGAAAGGCTGCTGCACATACACACTGCGCCTGTCGAGTGCAACCCGTGCGAAACATTGCGCGTGCACCGTTTCTTTCGCAGACACGATAAAAAAGAGCAATATGACCGCAACTTTTTTCACCATGGATCTTTTGGTCTTTTGATATTCTTGTAATAGCGTTTTTCCTGCAGTTCAAAACGCCTGTGCAAAAATTCTGAAGGATCTGCTTCGGTTTGCCGCATCAGTATTTGTTCTGAAGTTTGAGCAGGTTTTTGCTGGTTAAAATCTTTAGGTGGTGTCTTTGCCTCTTTGCCCATGTGGATATTAGAAGCAGTTTCGTCTGTAACACGGTTACCGAATTTGGGCAATTCTTTTACTCTTGTGTCCGAACTTAATTGTTCATCCCCGCTTTGTGCTTTTCGTTCTTTAAGCAGCTCTTTTTTTTCTTTCTTTTTATCCTGTGCACCTGCAATATTCTTCATGTTTTTGCCCACACTTCGCGGGTCATATTTTGTGATACTATCTGCCCTTTGCTTTGCCGACTTTGTTTTTGCAATACTGTTTGCTGCCACTGCTTTTAAAGAGGGATCAAGATTGATCGCATGATCAAATGCATTCATTGCTTCATCATAGCGTCCCAGTTTTGCAAGCGCAAGGCCACGATCATAGGTTGATGCAGCGCTCGTATCAAGTGCAAACAGATCGGCCGCAGCTTCATAATTACCTGCTTTGAAATAAGCAATGGCTTTATGCTTGTCATCCGTATATGTTTCTGCTGCTGAATCAAAACGTTTCGCATTTTCGAGCAACTGGCCCTGGTAATCTTTGCTGTACCACCAATCAGGATGCTTACTGTTAACACCACAGGATGTAAATAACAACAGAGAGAGCGGCAACCAGCACCAGTGTATCACCCAACCCTTCCTGAACCAGAATAGTGTAATGATCAAAGCAGGGATCAGTAACAGCCATCCCATATCATCCCAGTCTTTTTCATCTTCATTTTTTTCTTTTTGAAAAACGAGTCTGTCAGAAATACGTTTGGCAATGGATTGTACATCTGATTTATCCAGTGTGATGGGTGTAATAATGATAGAAGTATCCTGTACAAGATTTTGGACAATGGAAGGGTCTTGTTTTGATACCACTTTTGCATAGCCTGGTATGGGTGCACCCTGCGGCGTGGAAAATAATAATATTTCGAGTCGGTGAATGGAACTATGTATGTAATTGCTAAGGAGCACCGCGTCATCCTGTGTGATTTCATCTGTCATCAAAACGATGGTACTGGGCGCCTGTATATTTTTCATCATCGTATCAATCATCTGTAATAACACAACTATGTCTGTTCCCTGCACCGGCATGATGCGGTTAACCAAACTTGCCGCATGATGTTTGATGAGGTTATAATCATTTGTAAACGGCAACACAGGATGTGCTGTTCCTGCAAAAGCAACCAGCCCCGCTCTTGCACGCGGATTGGCGTCAAGAAAATCGCTGATCTTGAATTTGGCCCTCTCCAAACGATTAGGTTGAATATCTGTTGCAAGCATTGATCTTGATAAATCAAGTGCAATTAATGCTACTGCCTGTATCTTTTCGCCCGGGATATTTTTTTTCTTCCATGTGGGGCCCGCTAAACCGATTATTGCAAAAGAAGAACCGATGATGAATAACAACAATGGAAGCAGTATTGCCCATACACTTGCTTTTGAAAACATGAATGGCCGCAGTGCCGGTTGAATGATGTGTTTCCATTTTCGTTGTTCCCTGTTACCTGCAAGCAATAATAATACGATCACACCAACGGGAATAAAAAGATATAAGGCGTTTGGACGCAAAAAATGAAATTGCTTCCAGTCGATTGTAGTGATAATATTTTTCAGATCATCCCACATAAGGTTTTTTAATCAGTTATTTTTTTCGTTATCGGGTTGAATGATTTCTTCCCCATGTTACTTTTTTGTCCTTTTAGTAGCCTTTCCTGTCTGTACTTTTTCTCTTGAAATAAAAAAGTACGCAAAAAGTTCAAGCACGGATGATCTTACGACACATCCGTGCACACGCCCTGATTGAGCTTTTGCACTCCTGTGACTTCAGCATTTGGACCCTGATGTCGGGTCAAAGAACTTCAACATTACTCAATCTGTTCCGAGTTTAAGTTGTATTTACCTATTGCTTTTTTGGTTTGTAATTTGAGATCATCCCGAATTAGTAACTGCTTCGAAAAAGATTTACGATTCCATTGATAAGATGAAAAACCAATCCCAATGCAAGCGCAAGCGCTAATGGATACATGTATAGTAACTGCACAGGTTTGTATGTTTCTTCTTCATATTTTACCGGCTCCATTTTGTCAAGCTCTTTGTACACTGCTTTTAATTGTCCTTCGTTCATTGCATTGAAATATTTTCCCTCTGTAACATGAGCGATATCTTTTAATGTTTTTTCATCAAGGTCATAACCACCGCTGCCATGTGCTTTACCAATGCCCAACGTGTAAATCGTAATGGAATCTTTTCGTGCAGCCTGTGCCGCATCCAGGGGTTGCACGCCTTCACCCGCATCAATTCCATCTGTCAGCAACAGCATGATCTTTTGTTTGATGGTATCTTCTTTGAAAACTTTTATACTAAAACCAATGGCTTCACCAATGCTCGTCATTTGTCCTGCCATTCCCACTTCTGTTTGATCAAGCAGCCAGGTGATCGCATCAAGATCTGTTGTAAGCGGCGCCTGCAGGTAAGCATGTGTACCAAACATTACGAGTCCTATCTGGTCACTCTTCCTGTCTTTTACAAAATCTTTCATAATAGATTTTACCGCATCCCAGCGCGACTCACGTTTCCCATTGATCGTCCAGTCTGTTTGTGCCATGCTGAATGAGATGTCTGCTGCTATCAAAAAACTTCTCACCGTTTTCACTTTCTTTCCAGGCTGGCCAACGTATCTCGGTGATGATGCTGCAGTAAGCAAACAGATCCAGCAAAGTATTAAAGTGAGCCAGCCAAAAAAATTTCTTGATACGATCCATGCACTCTTTTTCGGTTTTTGCCCGGATACGTCTGCTGCACAAAAAAAGAAGGGAGCGATAAGTCCCGACCTTCTTTTTTTTAATGCGGGCAAGATCCAAAAGATAAATAATGGGAGTGGCAATAATAAGAACACCCAGTTGTATGCTATTTCAAAATGCATTGGTTGCATGTGGTTATTATTTTTTGCTCAAGCCGCTGAACCCCGTTCCTGCAACGACACTGACTGCGCTTCTTTGAAAAATATCCGATACGCTGGATTTTTTCAATCACGCCTGCGACGTGACCGAACCGCAAAAGGTGTCTTATGCAGGAACTGTTGAAGAACGTAGAATTGTTGTTGCATTATTGGATGATTTATTCTTTAACAATTCCTTCATTTAAAATCACTCTGCTAACCCAATTCTTTTAATGCCTTGCTGTGTTTATGTTTCCTGATCCATTCCTTTGCCTTATTCAAAAAAATATTTACAGATGAATAATCGGCATCACTTGTACCAGCAGCATATAATTCATTTTGCAGCAGGTAACCCTCTTTCTCATCAAACAATGGTTTGCCGCGGCTTTTGTTCAAAAAAACGATCCACTCATTGCCCCTTATACCCGCAGCCATGCTTCTTCCATAACGTGCTATTGCAATGCGTTTAAGCAACATATTTGTTTCGTAGAGCAATGCAATCGGTGCGTTGCTGTTTGCATAATTGGCTTCCTCTGCAGCAAGCCACTTCAGTGCATTCTTTCTGTAAAGGTTCTTTTGATAATTCCGGTAAATGAGCCATGCAAGTGCTGCAATTAGCAGTAGAATCAATACACCCAACACATACCAGCCCGGTGCACCGAATGTAAATAAGACCTTTTCAGGTTCTATTAATTGGCCGTATTGTTCGTCCATATTTTATAAATTATTTCATACTGTGATCAGGCAACAGCTGCTGTGAAGGCTTCGACAAGCTCAGCCTGACATTACTATCCACCTTTCTCATGTCATTGAGCTTTCTGAAGTGTTGCCCAAAGCTTTTCAGTGTGTCGCCCTCAGCGTTTCGATATGTCACCCTGAGCTTGTCGAAGGGTGAATTATTTCATCCGGGGCATTCACATTTCATCTTTCACCCTTCTCACTTCGTTAATATTTTTCCCATTTGATGCATCACCTGGTCCTCGAGGGATTCTGTGGTGTTGAAAAAAACAACCGGTATTCTTGTATGCCTGAATTCTTCTGTCAGCCTTGTACGCATTTCAGTAAAACTTTTCCGGTAATCCATTCTCCAGTGATGCTTATTATTATTCCACGTGATCTGTCGCTTACCATCTGTTAATACCAGCTTTCCATCAGGAAGCTCTTCTTCAAATACGTCATAAATATGGATAAGAATAACATCGTTGTGATAACTTATATTCTGCAAAAGCTCTTTTGTCTGCGCATCGATCATTGAAAAATCGCTGATAATGGTAATTACATAATCGTGTGTAACGGAACTGGCCGTTCTTCTCAACATATCATTCAGCAAGGCGGTATTGGGTTTAATTTCTTTTCGTAACGGTAATGAGCTGTTTCGTTTCACAATGCATTGCAGGTAATATTCCACGAGTCCTTTATTTCGCCGCGGGGGAATAAAGTCATAACCATCTTCATTAAAAATAATTCCGCCGACCCTGTCTCCTCTTTTAATGGTATAGAAGGCGCCAAGAGCTGCGGCATGTGCAGCGATAACCGATTTTACGAAGCGTTGTGAGCCGAAGAACATCCAGCTGCTTTGATCGAGTACAATAAAAGTCGGCCGCTCTTTTTCTTCGTTAAATACTTTTGAATGCGTTTCACCCGTGCGTGCTGTTACCCGCCAGTCAATATTGCGGATATCATCACCGGCAACATAGTGTCGTACCTCTTCAAAGTCAAGGCCGCGGCCTCTTAATTTGGAAGCATGCCTGCCTGCCAATATAGAATATACCGGGTGTGATGGCAATAGATTTCGTGATTGCACGAGCCATTCAAAACGCATCAGGTCATCAAGCGTGGTGACGACTTCGACGGGATAATGGACAATTTTATTTCTTTTAAACAAGGACATAATTTTTTAGCTGTTAGCTGCGAGCTTCAGGCTGTGAGCGATAAACAAAAATTCGCAGCTCACAGCTCATAGCCCGACTAACTAACTGCTACATTCTTCAACAATTCATCAATCACTTTGTTGGCGTTAAGCCCGTCGGCATTTGCCCCATAACTAAGTATAATTCGATGCCGCAGCACATCATGCACGATAAAGCGGATATCATCAGGCGTTACATAATCCCTTCCATCGAGCCATGCCACTACACGCGAACATTTGTCCAGCGCGATGGTGCCACGCGGACTCGCACCATAACTCAGCCACTTCTCCAGGTCTTTGCTAAACTTTCCCGGGTAACGTGTTGCTGAAATAATATCTATCATATATTTTTCTGCCGCATCTTTTACCTGCACATTATTGATCTCTTTTCGTGCATCGAAGATCACTTGTTGGGGAATAGCTCCATTCGTTGCTGCGGCAGATTTAGACTCCTCTCTTACCAGTCTTACGATCTTTATTTCATCATCATATGCAGGGTAACTGATCTCTATCTTCATAATGAAACGGTCAAGCTGTGCTTCGGGTAATGGATACGTTCCTTCCTGTTCAATCGGGTTTTCCGTAGCGAGTACCATAAAGAGCGGTTCCATCTTATGTGTTTTTCCCGCAACGGAAACCTGGCGTTCTTCCATCGCTTCCAGCAGGGCTGCCTGCACTTTTGCAGGTGCTCGATTTATTTCATCCGCAAGAACTAAATTGCTGAAAATAGGGCCTGACTGGAAAATGAACTTCTCTTCGCTTTGCGGCTGGTATATTTCCGTACCCGTAATATCGGAGGGGAGCAAATCAGGCGTGAACTGGATGCGGCTGAGTTTACAATCAAGATTTTTTGCCAAACTTTTTACCGCTCTTGTTTTTGCCAAACCCGGAAGTCCTTCAAGTAAAACATTACCATCGGTTAATAAGCCCACAAGAATTTTTATGATCACATCTTCCTGCCCGATGATGGAAGTTTGTATTCGACTCTTTAAATCTTTTACCTGGTCTAATACTGCCATAATTAAATACTTAATAAAGCGGATATAGCTATTATAATACCGCTTTTATCCGCTTGTTTAAAAAAATTCAACGCCACGATTAATTCTGAATTTGAGGTTTTGGTAATTTTTCCATGATCTGGTCAATGGAGAAACTTGCCGGTGCCTGCCTTGGCGGAAATTCTTTATAAGTGGCCATGTATTTGGCCACTTTCTCTACCGCGGGTAATACAAGAAAAGCATGCTCCATTGTCCAGTTCTCATAAAAAGCGGAATTGGCGGGCGCATATTCGTAAGGATCGCTCAGCAGATCAATCATGACGGGAGCACGCATGTTGGTCATAGGTACGCGCCACACTTCCATTCCATGCGCATCCTGCCGGGCAAATTTGAATTTGAAACGATCATCGCGGTAAGCTACCAGATGACCGTCATCATCGAAATATATGAACTCATGACGGGCTGTTCCCGTTTTGCCACTCAGATAAGGAACCTGGTTGTAGCCATCCAAGTGCACTTTGAAATTTTTGCTTCCTTCCTGGGCACCTTTTGTTACATTGGCAGATAGATCCTGGTCTCCTCCTGCTGCAGCCACCAAGGTAGGTAACCAGTCTTCAGCGGAAAATAAGCCGGTGAAATTAGTCCCAGGCTTTACCACGCCCGGCCAGCGGATCAAACAGGGCACTCTGAAAGCGCCTTCTGTTTCCATATCTTTTTCCCCGGCAAAAGGAGAAGAACCACCATCAGGCCATTGGTTCTTCATGGCGCCATTATCAGTGGTGTAGATGACGATGGTATTATCGGCGATTTTATTGTCATCCAGAAATTTGAGCAGCTCTCCTACCATTGCATCGTGTTCTGTCATGCCATCGGCCTGTAGGCCCAATCCTGTCTTTCCTTCAGATGCAGGTTTTAAATGTGTAAAGATGTGCATACGGGTAGAATTGAACCATGTAAAAAACGGCTTACCCGCTTTTATTTGCTGGCTCATAAATTCTTTAGCAGCTGCTAAAAATTCTTCATCAACTGTTTCCATGCGTTTCTTTGTAAGCGGGCCGGTATCTTCTACTTTGCCATCAGCAGTCGATCTTAATACTCCACGCGGACCGAATGCTTTTTTAAATGCAGGATCTTTGGGATAATCGGGATTCTCCGGTTCTTCTTCCGCATTCAAATGATAAAGATTGCCGAAGAACACATCGAAGCCATGTGCTGTTGGTAAAAATTTATCCTGGTCACCCAGATGATTCTTGCCAAACTGTCCACACATATATCCAAGCGGCTTTAGAAATTCTGCAATAGTGGGATCTTCCTTTTGTAAACCTACCGGAGAACCTGGCAAGCCAACTTTTGTTAAACCTGTACGGTATGGGCATTGCCCTGTAATAAAAGCGGCGCGGCCGGCAGTACAGCTTTGCTGGCCGTAATACTGAACAAACACACCGCCTTCGGTCCCTATGCGATCAATATTGGGAGTCATAAAACCCATTAATCCCCGGCTGTAGGCACTTACGTTTGACTGGCCAATATCATCCCCAAAAATGACAAGGATATTTGGCTTTTTCTGTGCGTGCAGGAGTACTGCCGTAAAAAGACAACACAGGACAGCTAAACTGTTTTTCATGATTTTCGTTTATTGGTTTGTATAAATGTTTCAGTTAGTTCTGACTGCTTTTTTCCGTCAGCTTACTCATTATTTCATCCAGGTTAAAACTTGCCGGTTTTTGTCGTGGCGGAAAGTCTTTGAACGTTGCGAGCCACTTTGCCGCCAAAGCCTGTGCTCCATACATCATAGGAGCATGGTGAACCATCCATTCGTCATACATGAGGGATTTATCTGATCTTTCAAAAGGGTCGGCCAAAAGATCGTATATACTTGGAAACCGCAGCCTTTCAAATCCTTTAGACCATATTTCAAGTCCTTCATGGTTTTGTTCAATAAAAACAACCTTCCAACGGTCATACCTGATAGCGAAAAGATCACCGTCATCACTCCAATAAATGAATTCTTTGCGGGGGTCTTCTTTCACTTCACCTTTAAAGAATGGCAACAGGTTAAAACCATCCAAATGCACTTTTACTGTTTTGTTGGTTAGTTTGTAACCGGTAAGTGTTTTTGCCACCACATCAGGATCACCGGCAGCGGCGCAAAACGTTGGTAAAAAATCCTCGTGGGCAAAAATGTCATTATAAATTGTTCCAGGTTTAATAACGCCAGGCCATTTAATAAGGCAAGGCACCCGGTAACCACCTTCCCAGTTAGTGGCTTTTTCACCGCGGAACGGAGTACTGCCACCGTCAGGCCAGGTCATCATTTCAGCCCCGTTATCGGTAGTATAAACAACGATCGTATTATCGGTAATACCAAGCTTATCCAGTTCGTTTAATAACTTTCCTACATTATCATCATGTTCCGTCATACCATCTGCCTGTAAACCAAGTCCTGTTTTTCCGTCATATTGCGGGCTCAGATGGGTGAATACATGCATTCTTGTTGAATTATACCAGCAGAAAAAAGGTTTGCCTGCTTTTACCTGGCGGTCCATATAATCGATGGCGGCACTGGTGAACTCTTCATCAACCGTTTCCATTCTTTTTTTGGTTAATGGACCTGTGTCTTCCACTTTACCATCAGCAGTTGACTTGATCACGCCGCGTGGCCCGAATTGTTTTTTAAAAGCCGGATCTTTCGGATAATCGGGATCTTCAGGTTCTTCTTCTGCATTGAGGTGATACAGGTTGCCAAAGAATTCATCGAAGCCATGTTTGGTAGGGAGAAACTCATCTTTATCACCGAGGTGGTTCTTACCAAACTGTCCTGTGGAATAACCCAATGCTTTTAAATATTCGGCAATGGTGGGGTCTTCAGCGCGAAGACCTACATCGGCGCCCGGCATGCCCACTTTGGTAAGGCCGGTACGGATAGGCGATTGGCCAGTTATAAAGGCTGCGCGGCCGGCAGTACAGCTTTGTTGCCCGTACCAGGTCATGAACATAGCTCCTCCTGCAGCGATGCGATCAATATTGGGTGTTTTAAAACCCATCATGCCCCGGTTGTAACAACCGGGATTGAACCAACCGATGTCATCACCCATGATAACAAGGATGTTTGGTTTCTTCTGGGCAAACAAATAGCTGCTAAAAGTCATAACCATACTGACGACTATGAACAGCAAGGAAAATTTTTTTTGAAGAGTGGTTTGCATAAGCTTAGTTTTTTGATTTGAGATAAAATGAATGAATAAATATTTTTGTATTTGATTTTCCTGGTCATGCATTGCCGGGAATCATTTTCAACAGAGATTTTTTTCCGCATCTTTCATATTTGCAAAATGATAGTTCTTCTTTGCTGCCACTTTTTAAAGAAGCGTTTTCCCAAGGTGTCTGGCACTTTAAGTATCTGACACCAACCTTTATTTTACAAACACAGTCTTCCAGTCTTTCTTCATATCTACTATTTTCCAATCGTATTTTGACGCGTCATCCAAACCCTTTTCCAGTCTCCCAATCGGCGAGCCACGGTCGTAAGCATATTCTCTTGTTGAGTCGGTATGGTGTACAATGATCTCCATGTGTGGTAATGTATTAGTGCTGGTAAACTGCAGCATCTGGTAATCACCATCTGAATTGCCGGCAGCAAAAACCGGCTTTTTGCCAATGTGCTGGTAAATGCCAACAGGTTTACCGGGCCCGTCATCCATAAAATTAAATTGTGGCAGCCGCTTAATGCCTGTTGAATCATAGCTTGCTTTAAAAGAACTGCCTACTACCTGTTGCGGCGGTATATCATATACTTTTTCTGACCAGGCACGCATAAAATCTATATCACCTCCTGAAACAATAAATGTCTGGAAACCGTTGGCGCGGAGATAATTCAGCAATTCAAGCATGGGCTGGTAAATCATATCGGTATATTTCTTTTTGGTAATGGGATGCTGTGCCGTGTCGGCCCATTGTTTTACAGATGTATTAAAAACATCGCCGCTCATGCCGGAAAATGTTGAGCCCATAATAGCCATTAAACCTTTTTCTCCGGAAGCAAGAGCTTTTTTTATGTCGCCGGCTAATACGGATTTAAAAGGTTCCTTCGTTTTCCATTCCGGGTGCTGTGGCGCCATTTCCTTTATCCTGTCAAAAGAATAAAAGAACTGGAAATACAAAGGTTGTTCAGCCCACAGCGTACCGTCGTTGTCAAACGTGGCAATGCGGTCTGATACAGGAATAAAATTTTTTGACGTACTGTCCGTGACAT